>JAITAD010000042.1 GCA_031284275.1 Tannerellaceae bacterium | reverse complement strand
AACGATCAGGTGCTGCTTGACTTAAAGTTGTTTACCCGTTCGGAGCTTCGAGAAGTGACGGAGCTGACGGCCGCCTTGGGCAAGACGCTGCTCGCACAGAGCGAGGCGCATAAGGACGTGCTGCTGCCGGGTTATACGCATCTGCAAATCGCCATGCCCTCCTCTTTCGGCCTCTGGTTTGGCGCTTACGCCGAGAGTCTGGCCGATGACCTGCTGCTCCTTCAAGCCGCCTATCGGATCTGTAACCGCAACCCGTTGGGGTCGGCGGCAGGTTACGGCTCGTCGTTCCCGCTGAACAGGCAGATGACAACGGATCTGTTGGGTTTCGACTCCATGAATTACAACGTGGTATACGCCCAAATGGGGCGCGGCAAGATGGAACGTACCGTCACTTTCGCACTTGCGGGCATAGCGGCGACCTTGTCGCGGCTGGCATACGACGCTTGCCTCTTTAACAGCCAGAACTTCGGCTTTATCAAGCTGCCCGACCGTTTCACCACCGGGTCGAGCATCATGCCCCACAAGAAAAACCCCGACGTCTTCGAACTCACCCGCGCCAAGTGTAACAAGTTGCACGGGTTGCCGCAACAAATCACGCTCATAGCGAACAACTTGCCGTCAGGGTACTTCCGTGATATGCAAATCATTAAGGAGCTGTTTCTGCCGGCTTTCGACGAGCTAAAAGACTGTCTGCGTATTGTGACGTCGATGATGCAAGAAGTAAGCGTCAATGAACATATCCTTGACGATGAACGTTATGCGCCGCTTTTCAGCGTGGAGGAGGTAAACCGCCGCGTGACGGCAGGCGTCCCCTTCCGCGACGCCTATGCGGAGGTAGGGCGTCTCTTTACCGGTACAGCGGCCGGCGCCTTTGTCCCGCCCGCAGGAAAGGCGCTGACGGAACGTTATACGCACGAGGGCAGCATCGGCAATTTGTGTAACGACCGTATCGCCACCCTACTCGCCGATATTGTCGCCGGCTTTTCTTTCGAGAAAGTGCAAGCGGCCGAACAACAACTGCTTGCGCGATGAGAACCGGCGTTTTACTTCCGGCGTTCCTTCTGCTCTCCTGCCTCCCGCAGGAGGAAATCCGTCTCCCTTATGCGCCCGTCAATCTGACCGTCAATTTGGCATATCTCGACAAGGATTTGGTGCCCTTTTACAGCTTCAAAATCTTCCGTCCGGGGGACAGGCTACTCGCAGGGGACAGGGTCGGATTCGGCGGCCTGCTCGTCTTCAACAACAATGGTAACTATCAGGCTTATGACATCGCCTGCCCTGTGGAAGTCTCCGCCAAAACGGTCGTTACGCCATCGGAAGAGGGAAGTTTGTTCGTTACCTGCCCTACCTGCGGCACCCGTTACAGCCTGATAGACGGCGGCATACCTGTCGAAGGGACAGGAACATACCGCCTCCAACCGTACAACGTCTTCCAAAAATCCGCTACCGAACTTATTATCAGTAACTAAATCGTAAACGCTTCGTCCATCGTCCAACGAAAGAAATACCGTCCGTATGTTGAGTTCCCTAACCATTCGCAATTACGTTCTCATTGAGCGGCTTGATATCCGCTTCGGGAAAGGCTTGTCGGTCGTCACCGGCGAAACGGGAGCGGGGAAATCCATCATCCTCGGAGCTTTGGGACTGGTTCTGGGGCAACGGGCAGATGGGAAAAGTATCCGTTCCGGAGCGGATAAGTGCGTCGTCGAGGCAGTCTTTGACATCTCGGACTATGGTCTGTCCGGCTTTTTTGCGGAAAACGATTTGGAATACGACGCCGAACATTGTATCCTTCGCCGAGAGTTGTTCGCTTCGGGTAAATCACGCGCTTTCGTCAATGATTCTCCCATCCAGTTGTCTGTCCTCAAAGAACTGGGCAACCGACTGATAGACATCCACTCTCAACACGGTAACCTGCTGTTGGGAGACAGTGGGTTTCAGTTGCGGGTGGTTGATGTCATGGCAGGCAACGGCGAAACCCTCTCCACCTACCGCACCATGTTCAACCGCTATCGGAGCTTGCAGCAGGAATGGGAGGACTTAACGGCGCAAGCCTGTCAAACGAAACAGGATGAAGAGTTCCTGCGTTCCCAACAGGAACAATTGGCAGGAGCTAACCTGACTGCCGACGAGCAGGAGGCGTTGGAAGACGAACGCTCGCTCCTCAGCCATGCGGAAGATATCAAAGCCGGCCTCTATAAAATCACCGGCCTCTTGCAAGACGATGACTCCGGCCTCCTTCGCCCCCTGAAAGAAGCTTTATCCGCAGCAACAGCCCTGCGGAAGTGTTATCCGAAAGCCGAGAGCATCGCCGAACGTCTGCACAGCGCCTATGCAGACTTGTCCGACTTGGCTATGGATACCTCCGTACAGCAGGAAAACGTCGCTTTCGATTCCGGCCGCCTCGCCGTCGTCAATGAACGACTTGATATCCTCTACGGGTTGCAACAGAAGTATCACGTCGCCACCGTAGCGGAACTCATCGGCCTGCGCGAAGATTACGAACGACGCCTGCGCGAAATGGATTCTTTTGACGAACGACTCGAACGGCTACGTCACGACGTAGCAGCCGCACAGGCCGAGCTGCTCCGTCAAGCCGCACTCCTGCACGAAAGTCGTCGGAAAGCGGGCGCAACGATTGCCAAAAGCCTTGTGGCGCATCTTGCAGCCTTGGGCATGCCCAATGCCCGTCTCGAGGTGTCCATAGAAACCCGAACCGAACCGGTGTCCGACGGGATGGACGAGGTACGTTTCCTCTTCGCCGCACATCGTAACGTCCCCCTGCAATCTGTCGCTCAAACGGCTTCGGGCGGCGAACTTTCCCGCCTGATGCTCTGTATTAAAGCCATGATAGCCGGATTTACCGCCTTGCCGACTATCATCTTCGACGAAGCCGATACGGGTGTTTCCGGAGATATTGCCGACAAAACGGGGGAGATTATGCAGGAAATGAGTCGCAGTATGCAGGTTATCACCATCACGCACCTGCCCCAAATCGCCGCCAAAGGGCTGGCGCACTACCTCGTCTACAAAGAAGATACGCCCGAACGTACCGTCACCGGCATACGTCCGCTCGATGGGGAAGAACGCCTCCGCGAAATAGCACGTATGCTCAGCGGCGCTTCGCTGACCGAAGCTTCGATAGCCAATGCGCGCGAACTGCTCCGACCGGTTACTCCTCCGGCGGGAGATCGACGGGGATCTGCCGCTTGAAAGCTTCCTTGAAAGAGATGAGCGACTCCGTCCGCGAAAGCCCGAGCGGCTGCAATTTGTTGTGGATAATGCTCAACAGATGCTGATTATTGCGGGCGTATATCTTAATAAACAGGTCGTAAGGCCCTGTCGTGTAATGACACTCTACCACTTCGGGGATTTTCGCCAACGCCTCCGTAACGGCCGGAAACTGTCCGGGCGACTGGAGGTATAACCCCATATAGGCGCAGGTCTCGTAACCTACTTTCGTGTTGTCTACAGTACACTCCGCTCCGGTGATTACCCCCAGATTCGTCAGCTTTTGGATACGCTGATGGATGGCGGCGCCGGAAACGTTGCACTCGCGCGCTACCTCAAGGTAAGGCTTGCGAGCATTTCCGATGATCAGTCGGAGTATTTTCCTGTCAAGTTCATCCATATTGTGCTGAGACATGGCCACGCTGTATTTATCATTTCTCCCCTCGCTCGCAAAGGTATGTTTCTTTTCTCGGTATCCTGACAATGAACTGCTCGCCTTCCGTATCGTTTATCAGTTCGATGTCCGGCTGATGCTTCATCGCCCGAATAATACCCGAACCAAAGCCTCTGTATTTCATTAATTTTGCACAGTAACTGACCAATAAGTTGTTCCGGACAACGGCGTTGCCCATTTTGATATTCTCGACAGTTAAGCTGTTCGGCAGATGTCCGGGGCTGACTATTTCAATCCTGTTATCAAAAATCATCAGGCGTATAGGGGCATTCTTTGTATAATCTCTATGTAGCAACGCATTTTGCAACAACTCTTCCAAGGCGATCTCCGATATTTCAAGTTTTCCTGTTGAATTGAAGTTCTGCCCTGCCTGTACATGTTTCAGATTAGCCTTGAAGAAACTCATGGCTTCGCTGAACAATTGTGGAATGGTTCCTGTTATATCCCTACTGTCTCGATATTCATCGCCTCCAATGCTGTTCCCAAAGAAAGAAATGGCTTTAATACAAAACGCCGGCCTATATTTTTGCGGATTCTTGGAAAAAACCAATAAGCCTCCGAGTGTCAGGTTACCGTTTCTTAATATGTTCAGATTTGCATAGGGTAACTTGTCCGGTATGATTTCATCTTCATCGGTTTCTTTTCGAAACTTCTTTATATATTCTACAACTTTTTCACGGTCAATATCTTTGACTGTAGTATTGGCTACAATCATTTCATCAGCGTAAACCATTCCGTTTTGTTGGAACAGCCTTGCTATTTCGGCATTCTCCGTCATTCTACGCTTGTCTGAACCCTGTTTCATCCAGATAGCGCCGTTTTTGTCCTTATAGGGTTTATACAATCCCTCATCAACATATACAATCAGAATGTTCTTTTTCTCATTTTCTACATCAACATTTACTACTTCCGTTGTTATATATATCACCGGCTTGACAAGATCATTAGCAATCGTACTTACCGCATTGTTTGTTTTTTGTAATGTGTCATACGCCAAACCGACAACCGTTCCCGTCTTATCTTCAACGCCAAAAATAATCATACCGCCCTTTGCATTGGAAAAGGCTATCATCTCTGCCGCCAACTTGTCCTGGTTATCCAATTCCCTCTTGAACTGAACCCTGCTGGTCTCACCACCACTGATGATGTCCAATAATGCTCTTTCATTCATATTTCTTTGTCTCTCAAACCTTATTTTTTACCTCATTGTTGATTTACCTTGCAAAGGTACGAACAATGTTGAAAACCGAAAAACCTCATACCATGTTAGGGCTTGGGAGGGGACAAGGTATTGTTTTCAGGAAGGTTCAGAAAAGCTTTTGTACCTTTGCAACTTCTAAACGGGTAAGTCTATGGCAAATGCAATGTTAATGGCCATTTCGCCGGTCGATGGGAGGTACGGAGAAGTGACTCGACCACTGGCCGAGTTTTTCTCGGAGTTCGCTCTGATGAGATATCGTGTCCGTATCGAGGTGGAGTATTTCCTTGCCCTCATCGATTTTCTTCCGCAGCTTGAAGCGTTGCGTACCGACGAGGTACGGCAGGATTTGCGCTCGCTCTATGCCAACTTCGGCGAGGCAGAGGCTGCCCGCATCAAGGAAATCGAACGAACGACGAATCACGACGTGAAAGCCGTCGAATATTTCATCAAGGAACGTACCGCCTCGCTGCTTGCCGAACGTTACCGTGAGTTCGTCCACTTTGGCCTGACCTCGCAGGATATCAACAACACTGCTTCCCCTCTGGCTTTGAAAGAGGCGCTTGAAGAGGTCTACCTGCCCCTTCTGGCCGATATTTGCGCTATCCTCAACCGACAGGCAGAGGAGTGGTCGGATATCCCGATGCTCGCCCGCACGCATGGACAACCGGCCTCGCCGACGCGTCTCGGCAAAGAAATACGCGTCTTCGCCTATCGCCTCGAACAGCAGCGGACACTCCTCCTTGCCGTTCCTTTTTCCGCCAAGTTCGGCGGTGCAACGGGTAACTTCAACGCCCACCGCGCAGCCTACCCTACCTTTGATTGGCAGGCCTTCGCCGACCGTTTCATCTCATCCTTCCGGATGGTGCGGGAAACTTGGACAACGCAAATATCCAACTACGACAACCTCGCTGCCCTCTTCGACGCCCATAAGCGGATCAATACCATCCTCATTGACCTTTCCCGTGACTATTGGCAATATATCTCCATGGGTTATTTCAAACAGCGCATCAAAGCCGGCGAAGTCGGCTCTTCCGCTATGCCTCACAAGGTCAATCCCATCGATTTTGAGAATGCCGAAGGTAATCTCGGCCTTGCCAACGCCCTCTTTGAACATCTGGCGGCCAAGCTGCCCGTTTCCCGCTTGCAACGCGATCTGACCGACTCTACTGTGCTGCGTAACGTAGGCGTCCCCCTTGCACACAGTCTCATTGCGCTGCAAAGCCTACGCAAAGGGTTGGGTAAACTGATATTGAATGAGGCGGCCATCGACGGTGAGCTTGCCGCCAACCTTGCCGTCGTGGCCGAAGGCATCCAGACCATCCTCCGCCGCGAAGGCTTTCCCCACCCTTACGAGGCGCTCAAAGCCCTCACCCGCACCAACGAGACGCTCACTCCCGAAACGCTCCGGCAATTCATCGACAGCCTTCCTGTCAGTCCTTCCGTCAAAGCTGAACTTCTCGACCTCTCTCCACGAACTTATACCGGCCTCTGACGGAGACACAGACTTTGGATATTTTACACACAGTTAAACTTACGAATGTGTATGGAAAAGCAGATTGCAGAAGCGGTGGTCGAGGCGGTGAGCGCTTTGTACGGAGTGGACATACGTGCCGAAGCTGTGCAGATACAACCCACAAGGCGAGAGTTTGAAGGGCATCTGACGGTGGTCGTCTTTCCGTTTCTGAAACTGTCGAAGCAGGGGCCGGAACAGACCGGTCGGAAAATAGGGGAATACCTGCAAGAGCATCGGAACGACTTGGTAGTAGGGTTTAATGTGGTGAAAGGGTTTCTGAACCTGCAAATCGCAACGGGTTGCTGGGTGGAAACGCTCAACAGGATACAAGTTGACGAACGTTTCGGCTTCCTCCCTGCCACAGACGACGCTCCGTTGGTGATGATCGAATATTCTTCGCCGAACACCAACAAGCCGCTTCATTTGGGGCATATCCGCAACAACCTGTTGGGCTACAGTCTGGCGGAAATCATGCGGGCGAACGGGAAGCGGGTGGTGAAAACCAATATCGTAAATGACAGGGGTATTCATATCTGTAAGTCCATGTTGGCGTGGCAGAAATGGGGTGAAAATGCAACTCCTACTTCAACGGGACTGAAAGGGGATAAGCTGGTGGGGGATTTCTATGTTTTATTCGATAAACACTACAAAGAAGAGCTGCAACAGCTTATTACAAACGGACTTACGGAAGAAGAAGCTGAGCAACGTTCAACCTTGACGGCAGAGGCGCGAGAGATGCTCCGCCGATGGGAAAAAGGTGACGAAACAGTACGACGGCTCTGGGAGGAAATGAACGGTTGGGTATACGCCGGCTTTGAAGAAACCTATCGGCGCTTGGGAGTAGATTTTGACCGTATCTATTACGAATCGGAAACCTATTTGGTAGGGAAAAAAGAAGTGGAGCGGGGGGTGTCGGAAGGGTTATTTGAACGGCGTCCCGACGGTTCTGTCTGGGCAGACCTCAGCGCCGAAGGTCTCGACCAAAAACTGCTTCTGCGCGCCGACGGAACATCGGTGTATATGACTCAGGACATCGGTACGGCGAAACTTCGCTTCGATGATTACCCGATCGACAAGATGATCTACGTGGTTGGAAACGAGCAGGATTATCACTTTCAAGTTCTTTCGATCCTGTTAGACCGATTGGGATTCGCTTTCGGAAAAGGATTGGTACATTTCTCCTACGGCATGGTGGAACTGCCCGAAGGGAAGATGAAGAGCCGCGAAGGAACGGTTGTGGACGCCGATGACCTGAT
Source organism: Tannerellaceae bacterium (assembly GCA_031284275.1). Next base: position 9,512 of record JAITAD010000042.1, on the reverse strand, counting down.
GGACGAAATGATACGGACGGCAGGGGATATCGCTCGCGACTTGGGAAAAGCGGAAAGCCTCTCTCCGGAAGAAGCGGAGGAAATCGCCCGCCTTGTAGGGCTTGGTTCCCTCAAATACTTCATCCTCAAAGTAGACCCACGCAAAAACATGACCTTCAATCCCAAGGAGTCCATCGATTTCAATGGGAATACCGGATCGTTCATACAATACACCTATGCACGTATCCGGTCGGTTCTGCGCAAGGCGACAGAACAGGGTTTTGCCGTCCCCGACAGGCTTCCCGCCGAAACGCCCCTGACGAAGAAGGAAGAATCGCTCATCCAATTGCTCGCCGGCTTCGCTCCGGTCGTTCGGGAGGCGGGAGAACAATACAGCCCCGCTCTGGTGGCGAACTACGTCTATTCATTGGCAAAAGAGTACAACCAATTCTATCACGACTACGCCATCCTGCGCGAAACGGACGCAACGAAACGGACGCTCCGTCTCGTACTTTCGTCCAATACGGCAAAAGTGATTCAGCTGGGGATGTCGTTATTGGGCATTACGTTGCCTGAGCGGATGTAATCCTCTATCTTCTTCACGGCGTGGTGGTAAGAGGCTTTGAGCGCCCCAACGGACGTGCCGAGTATTTCCGACATTTCTTCGTATTTCATCTCATCGAAGTACTTCATATTGAAGACTTGCCGCTGCTTTCGAGGCAGACGCAGGATAGCTTCCTGCAAGCGGGTTTGCGCTTCATCACCATCGAAGAAACTGCCGGCGGTGAGGCGATCGGTAAGATAGGTGTCGGCCTCATCAAGGGACACACAGTTACGGGCTTGCTGCCGGCTCAGAAAAGTGAGACTCTCGTTGGCGGCAATCTTGTAAAGCCACGTGGAGAGTTTGGCCTCGCCACGAAAGTTATCCAGACTTGTCCAAGCTTTGAGGAAAGTGTTTTGGAGGAGGTCGTTGGCATCATCGTGATCCAACACCATTTTGCGTATTTGCCAATAGAGCTTCTCGCCGTAAGCATCTATCATGTCGGCAAAACCTTGTCGTTGGACCTGCGGATCGGCATGGCGCAACTTCTCCAGAAGCGCTTCATCGCTGCTTGGCTTCATCCCAGAGGAGATTCTGCTCGTCGAGCGTCAAGTCTTTAAGCGCCCCTCCCTGTTCCATTACCCGTTGCTCCATGTAATTGAAACGGGAGATAAACTTGCGATTGGTACGTTCCAAAGCGTTATCAGGATTGATTTTGTAGAGGCGCGCCGCATTGATGAGGCTGAAGAAAAGGTCGCCGAACTCCGCTTCCATGCGGTCGGCATCCATGTTGCCGATTTCCGCCTTCAACTCGGAGAACTCTTCCTGCACCTTGTCCCACACCTGTTCACGCACCTCCCAATCGAAACCCGCATTACGTGCCTTGTCTTGTATGCGGTGCGCCTTAACAACGGAAGGCAACGCTGCCGGAACGCCTTCAAGCACCGTCTTGTTCCCTCCTTTCTCTTTCAACTTGAGCTGCTCCCAATTCTGTTCCACCTGTCGGGAGGTATCGGCCTCCGTAGCGCCGAAGACATGCGGATGTCGGTAAATCAGTTTTTGGCAAAGGGTATTGCAAACATCTCCGATATCAAAGGCGCCTTTTTCCTCTCCAATCAACGCATAGAAAACGACATGCAGGAGGATATCGCCCAGTTCCTTGCGGATATCGTCGTTGTCATCACGGATAAGTGCGTCACACAATTCATAAACTTCTTCGATGGTGTTCGTTCGCAGGCTTTCATTGGTCTGTTTCCTATCCCATGGGCATTTCACCCTCAACTCCGCCATCACATCCAGTAATTTTCCGAAAGCCTCCAAACGCTCTGCTCTATTCATTGCAATCCGATTAATTTAATGCCGCAAAAATACCCCTTTCTTCCACACCTCGCAAATCGTTACCTTTGCGGGCGAGAGGCCTCCTCCGATTGCAGGAAGAGGGAATGCAGGCAGGACGTTAATGGGGTAACCGTTATGGGATGGTCGGAATATGCAGGTAATGCGTTAGGGTACGTGACATGGATGGCAGATCCGGCAATATTCAGTATCGGCGGACGGGAAATACGGTGGTACGGGCTGGCTTTCGCCATCGGTTTTGCTGTGGGTTACATCATTGTGGGGAAGATGTGGGACAGAGAAAAACTGCCCCGTGAACAGTTAGACTCTCTGCTGATATACACCGTGATAGGGACGATCGTTGGTGCCAGATTAGGACATTGCCTGTTCTATGCGCCGGGGTATTATCTGGCTCATCCCATAGAAATCTTGAAAGTGTGGGAGGGTGGATTGGCAAGCCACGGCGGGACGTTAGGGATTATGGTTTCCACATGGCTCTATTCCAAACGGGTTTCGCATCGGGGAATGTTGTGGGCTTTCGACCGTCTGGTCGTTCCCACAGGATTCGTAGCTGCCATGATACGTTTGGGCAATCTGATGAACCACGAGATATACGGGCACGTAACGGACGTACCTTGGGCGTTCCGTTTCATCGAGAACTTGTGGAAATGGCGGAACGGAGCGGATCCGGTCTTTTCGGCGCCCTCCCACCCCACGCAGTTGTACGAAGCCGGCTTCTACCTGCTCATCTTCGGACTCTGCTTATGGCTCTATTTCAAAAAAGGAATGGCGCAAAAAGAAGGGTTTATCTTCGGGATTTTTATGATTTGCGTTTTCGGATCGCGTTTTTTGGTAGAGTTCGTCAAAAACGACCAAGAGACCTTCGAGGCCGGCATGGCGCTGAACATGGGGCAATTGTTGAGTATTCCCTTTATAGCGGCAGGGATATGGTTTGCGCTGCGCAGCCGCAAGAAAGCTTAAGGCTTATCCGTTTCCGCAGCAATGCGGGAGATGAGGGCGGCAAAAAGCGTCGTTAATGTGGCGGTAGCCTTTTCGGCGGCACGGATAACGTCGTCGCCATCGTTCACGAGGCCTTCCGCACAACGGTAACCCTCATTCGTAATCACCGACATGCCGAAGACCGACATACCGGCATGTCGGGCGACGATAACCTCCGGCACGGTACTCATTCCAACGGCATCACCTCCTCCGCGTGCATAAAAGGCATATTCGGCAGGCGTCTCAAACGAAGGACCAGTCAGGCCGACATAAACGCCCTTACGGAGGGAAACGCCCAAACGTTCGGCCTCCTCTTCCATCCAACGGATGTGGAGGGGGTCGTAAGCGTGCGTCATGTCAGGGAATCGGGTACCGAAACGGTCGTCGTTGAGACCGACCAACGGATTGGGCATCATGTTGATGTGGTCACGGATGATCATGAGGTCGCCGGTACGAAACGCAGGATTGATTCCTCCGGCAGCATTGGATACGAGCAGATGCCGAACGCCAAGCAGGCGCAGTACGCGGACGGGATAGGTAACCTGCTGCATCGCATACCCTTCGTAGTAATGGAAACGGCCTTGCAGTACCCAGAGGGGAACACCGTCAAGACACCCGCAAAGGAGGCAACCTTTGTGTCCATCGACAGTAGAGGTCGGGAAGTGGGGAATCTCGGCGTAGGGGATGGTCACCGGTACAGTAAGACGCTCAGCCAGAGCGCCAAGCCCACTGCCCAGAATAACCGCTTGTACAGGCTGCAAGTCCGTCTGCGCAGCAAGGTAGTCTGCCGTTTTTATGTATTTTTCCATAAAGTCGGATAATGAGTATTAAATGATAGGCGGTGAAGCGGAGAGAGGCCGTACCGGAGGATGGCCTGACGGTGAAATCGGGTGGGATAACCTTTATTTTCCTGCCATCCGTAGTGCGGATAGAGCGGGGAGAGAAGCGTCATGTAATCGTCGCGGTAGGTCTTGGCCAGGACAGAGGCGGCGGCAATAGAGAGATACAGCGCATCGCCATGCGGAATGGCGGTGTACGGGATACCTGCACAGGGTTTGAAACGAGGACCGTCGATGAGGAGATGTTGAGGGGATAAAGGGAGGAGAGCGACGGCGCGGTGCATGGCGAGGATGGAAGCGTTGAGGATGTTGATACGGTCTATTTCTTGGGGAGTAGCCGTAGCGACAGCCCATGCGACGGCTTCCTGTTCGATAAGGGGACGGAGGGCGTAACGTTGTTTGGCAGAGAGCTGTTTGCTGTCGTTCAACACAGGATGGCGGAAATCGGGCGGGAGGATGACAGCAGCGGCGAAAACGTCTCCGGCAAGGCAACCTCTGCCGGCCTCGTCACAACCGGCTTCGACAGTGTTCGGGTTGAGGCAGGAGAGAAGCATCAGCGGGGAGGTTCCGATGGACGATGGAGATACGGACGGAGGACAAACCATGAGAAGAGCGTAGCCGACACGACACCGGAAACGTTCATGACAGCGTCCATAGAGTCGGCCGTACGGTACACCGTGAGCAATCCCTGCAAATATTCGGTGAGGAAACCCAACAAGGTAGGGATGAGGGCGGCAAAAAGAAAAGCGCGAACAGGGCGAAACACTCTCGCCGTTGCAGGACTGTAAGCACGGAGATATTCGATCCAAAATACGCCGGAGAGACCGGCATACATGATGAGGTGCACCCACTTATCCATGTCCTGTGGCGCCTCTATCTTAGGGGGGCGAAAGAAGGTGAGCACGAGCACCGTCAAGGCGAGCGCAAAAGAGAGGGGATAGGAACGGAGATAACGAAAGAGGCGTTTCATCGGAGTATGCTTTGCACCTGCCCCAGGGCTTGCCGGAAGTTGTCTATTTCCTCTGTCGTGTTGTAGAGGGCGAAAGAGGCGCGGATAGCGCCCTCTATGCCCAGACACTGCATGAGCGGCTGGGCGCAGTGGTGTCCGGTGCGGACGGCTATACCAAGGCGGTCGAGGAGCAAGCCCGCATCGTAAGCATGGATGTCGGGCAGGAGAAAAGAGAGGACAGCGCCCTTATGAGCGGATTGTCCAAAAATACGGATACCGGGGATGGAGGAAAGTTGGGCTGTGGCATAATGCAGGAGGGCGGATTCGTGTGCGGCGATATCGGCAAGCCCGATGCGGGAGACGTACCGCAAGGCGGTGGCAAGGGCTGTACTGCCGATGTAATCGGGGGTACCGGCCTCAAACTTGTAGGGTAATTCATTGAAAGTGGTGCGCTCGAACGATACGGTAGCGATCATTTCCCCTCCACCCTGATAAGGAGGCAGACGGTCAAGGAGTCGTTCTTTGCCGTAAAGGATGCCAATACCCGTCGGTCCGTAAACCTTATGCGCCGAGAAAGCATAGAAATCGACGTCAAGGGCTTGTACATCAACGGGGAAATGGGGAACGGCCTGCGCACCGTCTACAAGGACAGGCACGTCATGGCTATGCGCCACGGCAATGATTTCCTCGATGGGATTAATCGTACCCAATACGTTGGATACATGCGTAACGGCCACCATTCGGGTTCGCTCGGAGAAGAGCGCACGGTAAGCTGCCATATCCAACTCGCCGACGTCATTGATAGGGATAACCCGCAGGCGAATACCGCGACGGGAAGCTTGCAATTGCCAAGGAACGATATTGGAGTGATGCTCCATAGCGGAAACGATCACCTCATCGCCTTCGGCCAATCCTGTTTCGGCAAAGGAGGAGGCTACGAGGTTGATGGCTTCCGTCGTTCCTCGAGTGAAAATAATTTCGTGGGCGTGGGCTGCGTGTATGAACGTTTGGACTGTACGACGGGCGTCTTCGTGGGCGTCGGTGGCTTGTTGGCTCAGGAAATGGACACCTCGGTGAACATTGGCATTGACGTCATAATAGGCATTACGTATCTGTTCTACCACGACCTGCGGCTTCTGTGTGGTGGCGGCGTTGTCGAAGTATATCAGCGGCTTGTCATAGACGGTACGGGCGAGTATGGGAAAGTCGCTACGGAGGGTTTGTACATCTAACATGGGGTGGGGTTGAATTGGAGGTAATGTTTTCAGGGTTTTCAGGGAAGAATCTCCACTTCCGGCAGCTCGGTATCCTCTCCGGGGAGGTGCAAGGTGTAAAGCGCCGCTTCTATACGGCGGATGTAATTTTTCTTATCCGTTTCCGGAGCATAAACGAACCCTTCCACCACGACGATACGGTTGTTCGCCTCATCCACGCGTGCATGACTCACAAAAGGGCCGCCCATCATATCACCCTTCATCCGCCAAAGGCCGCGCAATTCTCCACAATATTTGCCATTCACCGTGATACCTTTGTAGGCAGGTTCTGCATAGGTCGTTTCGGTTGCCATATAGGAGTCCGGGAAAGCGCCGGGCATGTTGATTTTCATGACGGAATCGCGTTTGGCCACCAGATAGTCTCGGGTGAACGTTTCGGCCGACTCATAGGGAAAAGTGTATATCACCACGTCTGTCCTACCGGAGGAGGCGTTATCCGAAGCCCAGAAAAAGTCTTGTCCATCTTCTTTATAAGCGGCGAAAGCGGTGGGGACTTTCAGAGTGACACCGAACTTATCCTCTATCATTCGAGACAACGGCTGATGGTAACTTTTTTCGAGTTGAGCCGTCAGGCGGCGGCGTTCCATAGCCGTGTAATAATCGGCAAGTATCCGCTCGTGCGCACGCATGTATTCCACGACCGAAGGGGCATCGGGAGCGTTCAGCCGTACTACGGCCTGCCCGTCAGCCCAAACGTCCTTTTGTGCATGGAGCGACACTTTCGTGTATTTTTTCGGGTCGATGTCTACTTGCAGAATGTTCCGCACGTAAGTCAGCATACCGTCGAACTTTCCGGGCGAGGCATACATGATCTTCATCGTCGCCTCCGATTGCGGCAAGCCCGGCACGTCGGCGTACAGGTCTGCCTTTATCGCCTCTCCGACCTCCCCTTCCCAATCAGCCTGCTCCATCACCACGACGACCTCATACATCATCCCCGTCGCCTTCTTTTCCAACGGGCCTCCGCACGATAGCGGCGCAAGTGCGGCAGCAACCAATAACGATAACTTTACAACCTGCGTCCTCATGGCTCTCCTCCGCAACGATTAGGCGTCAATATTGGCGTAAGTGGCATTGGCTTCGATAAACTCCCGTCGGGGGCCGACATCTTCTCCCATGAGCATGGAAAAAATATTGTCGGCATCGAAAGCGTTTTCGATGGTTATCTGTTTAAGGGTACGGTTATCCGGATTCATCGTCGTGTCCCACAATTGGGTGTCGTTCATTTCACCCAAACCTTTGTACCGCTGTGTGTGCACCTGTTTATCGTTACCGTCGGCGTAACGGTCGATAAAGGCTTGCCGTTGCTGTTCCGTCCAACAATACTCCTCCTTGTTCCCTTTTTTGCAGAGGTAGAGTGGGGGAGTGGCCAGATAGACGTAACCGTTCTCTATCAGGGGACGCATACGGCGGAAGAAGAACGTGAGAATCAGCGTAGCGATATGGCTGCCGTCCACGTCGGCATCGGTCATGATGATGACCTTGTGGTAACGCAACTTGTCCATATTCAACGCTTTGGGGTCATCCTCCGTCCCGATGGTCACCCCCATGGCGCGGAAGATGTTCTGAATCTCCTCGCTCTCGAAAACTTTATGATCCATCGCCTTCTCCACGTTCAATATTTTACCGCGGAGGGGCAGGATGGCTTGGAAGTTACGGTCACGCCCTTGCTTGGCCGTACCGCCGGCGGAGTCGCCCTCGACGAGGAAAAGCTCACAGTCGGTAGCATCCTTCGATGAACAGTCTGCCAACTTCCCCGGCAAGCCACCGCCTGAAAGGGGCGACTTGCGTTGCACCAGCTCCCGCGCCTTGCGCGCCGCATATCTCGCCTGCGCCGCCAATATCACTTTATCTACAATAATCTTGGCTTCCCGCGGATGTTCTTCCAGATAGTTCCCCAACGCCTCGCCGATGGCGGCATCTACGGCGCCTATCACTTCGGTGTTACCTAACTTGGTCTTCGTCTGCCCTTCGAACTGCGGCTCAGCTACTTTGACGGAAATGACGGCCGTCAGTCCCTCACGGAAGTCGTCGCCTTGAATCTCCACTTTTGCTTTTTCGAGCAGCTTGGAATCTTCGGCGTATTTTTTGAGCGTGCGGGTAAGCCCCCGACGAAAACCAGCCAAGTGCGTTCCTCCTTCGATGGTGTGAATGTCGTTGGCGTAAGAATAGACACTTTCATTGTAGGAGGTGTTATAGGTCATGGCCACTTCGACGGGAACACCTTGCTTTTCGATATTGAGGTGAATGACGTCCTGTATCAACTTCTCTTTGGAACGGTCGATATAGGCGACGAATTCTTTCAACCCTTCATCGGAGTAGAACTTCTCTGTTCGGGGCTTACCGTTTTCGTCTTTCGTCCGCTCATCGGTCAGGCGCAGGGTGATACCGGCATTGAGAAAAGACAGTTCACGCAGGCGATTGGCCAGAACGTCGTATTTGTAATCGGTAACGGAAAAAATGGTGTTGTCGGGAAGAAAACTTATCGTCGTCCCCGTGGCATGGGAAACACCGGCTTCCTTCACCTCGCCCAACGGCTTTCCGTAAGCATATTCCTGAGTATAAACTTTACCATCCCTGCGTATCTCGGCCTTCAAGTAGGAAGAGAGTGCATTTACGCAGGACAGGCCGACACCATGTAACCCTCCCGACACCTGATAGGTACCTTTATTGAACTTCCCTCCGGCATGGAGAACGGTAAGAACGACTTCCAAAGCCGATTTCTGTTCCTTCTCATGAAAATCTACCGGTATCCCTCGACCGTCATCGGTAACCGTTACGGAATTGTCTTCTCCGATAACAACGTCTATCGATTGGCAAAAACCGGCCAACGCCTCATCTATCGAATTGTCTACCACTTCGTAAACCAAGTGGTGAAGCCCTTTCTCACTGGTGTCGCCGATGTACATCGACGGGCGTTTCCGCACCGCCTCCAACCCTTCCAATACCTCGATACTTCCTGCCGAATACGTCCCGTTTTTAACCTCTTCGCTCATACCTGATTTTTGTTGTGTTCGTCGCGCTTCCCGTACGCCGCCTCAAAGGAATGGCAAACCTACAAAAAAATACCGTATTTTTGACCTCCAAAAAAGGCAAATGACAACGCAAGAACTGTCTCTCCTTTTGGAAAAAGAAGCCTGCGCCGTACGCAATATCCCCGTTTCCACTGCTTACGAAAAAGCGACAGACCTTATCGTTTCTTCCGTACATGACCGTGGGGGGACGCTCGTTACCAGTGGGATGGGTAAGGCCGGACAGGTAGCGGTGAACATGGCCACGACCTTTTCTTCTACCGGAACACCTGCCTGTTTTCTCCACCCCAGCGAAGCGCAGCACGGCGACCTTGGCCTCCTACGCCCCAACGACTTGCTGCTGTTGATATCCAATTCGGGAAAGACACGGGAGATGCTCGAACTCGTAGAATTAAGTCGAGGCCTTGTCCCTGACATACCTTTCATCGTCATAAGCGCCAACCCTGACGGCCCTCTTTCCCGCCAAGCTACCGTCTTGCTTTCTACAGGCGCTCCGACGGAGATTTGCCCGCTGGGATTGACACCTACGACTTCAACCACCGTTATGATGGTCATCGGTGACCT
>JAITAD010000031.1 GCA_031284275.1 Tannerellaceae bacterium | reverse complement strand
ATCGAGCGGATTTTGTGTCGGCTGTACCTCTGCCTTGACGAAACCTGCCGTATTCATCAAACAATAGGCCAAACCGAACATCGCCAGTCGCAGAACTGTCTCTTTCCTTCTTTGAATTACTTTCTTGTCTTCCATGTTAGTATGTCTCTTTAATTCAGGACAAGAGTACATCCTTCGTATTACAACGGCGGTACGGTAATAACAAGAATCCGTGACGGAGTAATTACAAAACCCCTCCTTATTACCGTAAAACTACCGTTACGTTAGCAACCCGCACCTCAACCTCAGCCGTATACCGAAGAACAGGTTCCGGTAGTGCGACAGCCCGAAGGCAATGAAGTGAGCGGATTTGTACTATCTTTGCCGCCGACTTTTCAGAGATATGAGGAGGAAAAGGTTGGCTTTGGGGTTGGTTGCGGCGGGGGTTGCGGTTGGGGCGATTGCTTCGACGGTTGAAGCGGTTGGGGTAACAGCGGTTCCGGATAGAGGGGCGACGGCGGAAAAAAAGTTTACGGTAGTCATTGATGCAGGTCACGGGGGGAAAGACCCCGGCGCTTTGGGGGCGATAACGAATGAAAAGTCTATCAACCTCTCCGTCGCTCTGAAATTGGGTGAGGCCATCGCTGAACGTTGTAAGGATGTCACGGTAATCCAGACACGGAAAACAGACCGTTTCGTAGACCTTGACGAGCGTGCCGGGATAGCTAACCGTAACAAAGCAGATCTGTTCATCTCCATCCATGCCAATGCGCTGAAAGCAAAGGCGATAGCCGGTGCGGAGACGTATACCTTAGGGTTGGCGCGTACGAACGAGAACTTGCAGGTGGCTATGCGCGAAAACGCCGCCATCCTGCTCGAAGACGATTACGCACGAAAGTACGAGGGCTTTAACCCGAACTCTTCCGAGTCGTATATCATTTTCGAGATGATGCAAAACATCCACATAGACCAGAGCCTGCGCTTCGCCTCCGAAGTTCAGCGGTGTTTTAAGACGGCAGGGCGTGTGGACAGGGGAGTGCGCCAAGCGGGATTTCTGGTGCTGCGTAAGACGGGTATGCCGAGCGTATTGGTGGAGTTGGGCTACATCTCCAATCGAGAGGAGGAAAAATACATGGCTTCGGCAGCGGGGCAAAAACGGTTGGTCAAAGCCTTATGCGACGCTTTTGTTCATTTCAAGGAAGATTTCGACAGAAAGTCGGTTGCCGCCAAGGCTAAACCCGATGCCAAGCAGGATGTCAAGTCCGATGCTGTTGCCACAGCCAAACCTGTTACGGAAAAGCCCAAATCTGATGTCGCCAAACCTAAGGCCGATGTTGTCACCGCCAAACCCGAAGTAGCAGATAAACCCAAGCTTGATGAACCCCAAACGCAAACGGCGGCAGGGAAAATATTCAAGGTGCAGATATGTACGTCGAACAGGTTGCTGAAAGCCGATTCGCCGGCCTTGAAGGGCTATCCCCTCTCGTATTACGAAGAAAAAGGGCTTTACAAGTACACCGTCGGAGAGACGAACGACAGCAAAGAGATCTTATCCACGCTCAAAAAAGTAAGGCAGGATTTCCCGTCGGCTTTCGTAGTGACCTTTGAAGATGGGAAAAGAGTGAAATAAAACGGAAAGAAAAACCTACCATGGGACGCTTTACAAAAGAGATGAAGATAGGATTGGCGGCGGTGACGTCGTTAGTTCTGTTATACGTGGGAGTGAACTACCTGAAAGGAGTGAACCTCTTCCATCCGGCAAACTACTATTACGTGACCTTTGCCAACGTGAAAGACGTGACGGTTTCGACACCTGTTTTTATTGACGGGTTTAAGGTCGGGTTGGTGCGGTCGATATCTTACGACTATGAGCAATCGGGGCAGATAACGGTGGAGATGCACCTTGACGACGAGCTGCGGCTGACGAAAGGTAGCTACGTCGTGCTGGAACATACCCTGCTCAGCGGCGCCGAGTTGCATATCCATTTGAACCACTATGTGACGTCCGCAGCGGAATCCGGTGACACGATAGAGGGGCGTCTCGGCGAGGATATGCTCGGCGCCGTGCAAGAGAAGCTGCTTCCGGAGATAGGAATGATCATCGCCCGCATGGACTCCGTTCTGGCAGGCCTGCAAGCGGTTGTCAATCATCCGGCATTGCTGCAATCGCTCGAACATATCGAACGGACGACAGGTAGCCTCGAAACGTCCGCCGGCACATTGAACCGCCTGCTCGACAACGATGTGCCGCTCATTGTGAACAACCTCCGGACGACGACCGATAATTTCAGCCGTGTCAGCGCCCAACTCTGTGAGATGGATTTTGCCGCTACGCTACGTTCGGTGAACCTCACCCTGTCCAATCTCAAAGTGACGACCGACAAGCTCAACTCAAACAACAATACACTCGGTCTGCTGATCAATGATAACCAACTCTACGAGAACCTCAACCGTACCTCTCTCAACGCCGCCGACCTGCTCCTCGACATGCGTGAACGCCCCAAGCGTTACGTCCACTTCTCCCTCTTTTAACAAAGCTGTCGTCCGGTGCCCTATCGTAAGATATTACAGACCTATTGGGGATACGATTCTTTCCGCCCTTTGCAGGAAGATATCATCCGCTCGGTATGCGCCGGTAAGGACACATTGGGGCTGATGCCGACGGGAGGAGGGAAGTCCATCACCTTTCAAGTACCGGCCATGCAGATGGGAGGAGTCTGCCTCGTCGTTTCTCCCTTGATAGCGTTGATGAAGGATCAGGTAGACAACCTGCAAAGGCGTGGGATAAAAGCCACCTGTATCAGCGCCGACCTGCCGCGAACGGAAATCATCACACGACTGGAGAACTGCATCTTCGGCGGTTATAAGTTCCTGTATGTTTCGCCCGAACGTCTGGGGACAGAGCTGTTTATAGCGAAAGTACGGGCGATGCAAATATCCATGCTGGTGGTGGATGAGAGTCATTGCATATCGCAGTGGGGATACGATTTCCGTCCATCCTACCTGAAAATCGCCGACCTGCGTGCCATCCTTCCTGCCGGCCTCCCCGTTCTGGCGCTTACCGCAACGGCCACCGCCGAAGTGGTCAACGACATTCAGGATAAACTTCATTTTGCTGAAAGGAACGTCTTTCGGCAAAGTTTTTTCCGTCCCAACTTGGCCTACGTCGTACGCCGCACTTCGAGCGACAAAACCTCCCAACTCGTGCATATCCTCCGGAGTGTGCCGGGATCGGCCATCGTCTACGTCCGTAACCGTGACCGCACGCGCGAAATTGCGCTCATCCTCCGTAACGCCGATATAGATGCTGACTTCTACCATGCAGGACTGCGCAAGGATGAGCGTGACCTGCGCCAAAGCCGTTGGGCGACGGGGGAATGTCGTGTCATTGTGGCGACGAACGCTTTCGGCATGGGTATCGACAAGCCCGACGTTCGGTTGGTCTTGCATTTGGAGATGCCGGATTCCCCCGAAGAGTATTTTCAGGAAGCCGGACGTGCCGGACGCGATGGACAGCAAGCTTACGCCATCGCCCTTTTCTCGTCCGGCAAAGACAACGGGAACATCAAACGGCGCCTCTCCGAAGAGTTCCCCGAACGTACCCACATCGCTCGTATCTACGAAGCTCTGGGTAATTTTTACCAGATAGCTGAAGGCTACGGACTGGATACGATACATGAGTTTTCTCTTCGTGACTTCTGTACCGCCTACGGTTTTCCCACCTTGCGAGCGCACCATGCGCTACGCATCCTTCACCTCTCCGGTTACATCGAATACATTGAGGAGGCCGACCGAGCCTCTCATCTTGCTTTTACCGTTCGGCGAGATGATCTCTACGCATCTCTGCGCCACGATGAACGTACGGACAAGGTTATCAAAACTATCCTCCGCACCTATGCCGGAATCTTCATTGAGCCGGCTTACATCGACGAACATCTCATCGCCGCACGTTGTGACATGACCTTCAACGAGGTATACGAGATTCTCACCACCCTTACCAAGAGCCATGTCCTCAATTACGTACCCCGTAAACGTACCCCGCTTATCGTTTTCAGCCGTCCCCGCGAATCGCCCCAACGCCTCCACATTCCCCGTTCGGCTTACGAAGAACGGCGGGAACGCGCCGCACACCGTTCGGCTTTTATTCTGAACTATCTCAATAATATCGATCGTTGCCGCAGCCGCTTACTTCTGAACTATTTTGGCGAGACCAACACTGCCGATTGCGGCCATTGTGACGTCTGTCTCTCGCATAGGAAAATCGAACTGACTGATAGCGACCTCAACACCATCCAAACCCTCCTCTCACAACACCTTTCTCCGCAACCCTTGCCCATCCCCGACCTGCTTCCTCTGTTGCCTTTCCCTTCCGACATCGCTCTCACAGCCATACGCTTCCTGCTCGATAATGACCCTCACCTGACCCTTTCCGATAACCGTTTATTTTTCCGCCAATGAACAACCTCATCCATACCTTGCGCCGTTTCGTGCCCCCTTACAAGAAATATGTAATCCTTAGCGTATTTTTTAACATTATTTCTGCCATACTCAACCTTTTTTCGTTTGCGTTGATCATTCCCATCCTCAATATCCTTTTCAAAATCAACGAGGCGACTTATGTCTACATCCCTTTCGAGTTTCCGCCCGTCTCGTGGGAGGCCTGTAAGGAACTGCCTTATATCGCTCAGAACAACTTCTTTTACTTCACCAATCACCTCATCGAAACGCACGGCGGCGAATATACCCTCATCGCCCTCGGGCTTTTCCTCATAGCGGCGACTCTCCTCAAAGTTACCGCCATGTACTTCGCCTTGGCCACGATGATACCCATACGCACGGGAATCGTCCGCGATATCCGTAACCGGATAAACGAAAAAATCACCCAACTCCCTCTCGCCTTTTTTTCTGAAGAACGGAAAGGCGACATCATCGCCCGTGCCTCGGGGGACGTGAACGAGATAGAAAACTCTATCATCAGTTCCCTCGAAATGTTGCTCAAAAACCCCATCCTGATTCTCGTTTACATCGTAGGGATGTTATTCATCAGCTGGCAACTGACACTCTTTGTCCTCATCCTGCTGCCGCTCTTCGGTTACGTCATGGGATGGGTCGGCAGGAAACTCAAACGTACCTCTTTGGCAGGGCAACAGCAATGGGGGTTGCTTATGAGCCGTATCGAAGAAACGCTCTCAGGATTGCGTATCATCAAGGCTTTTAATGCCGAAGAGTACGTCCGCCATCGTTTCGAAAGGGAAAACGAGACCTTTCGCAGGCTCACCAACCGTGTCTTTCGTCGCCAACAGATGGCACATCCCATGAGTGAGTTTCTCGGTACGGTCGCTATCGCCGTCGTCCTCTGGTACGGCGGTTCCCTTATCCTTGCCGAAAACAGTTCCATCACCGCTTCCACTTTCATTTATTATCTGGTCATCTTCTATTCCCTCATCAACCCCGCCAAAGATCTCAGTCGCGCTTCTTACGCCGTTCAAAAAGGCCTTGCTTCCGTCGAACGGGTCGATAAGATACTCAACGCCGTTTCCGACATCACCGACCCTGTTAGTCCACGTCCTGTCACCCTGTCCAAAGAAATCGTCTACGACAACGTTTCCTTCCGTTATCGCAACGATTGGGTACTCCGCGACATTTCCCTCACCATTCCCAAAGGCCAAACCGTCGCTCTCGTCGGACAATCCGGTTCAGGGAAAACTACCCTCGCGGATCTCCTCCCCCGTTTCTACGACGTCACGCAAGGCGCTATCCGTATTGATGATACCGATATCCGTGAGGCCACTCTCCACGACCTCCACCAACTCATGGGCAACGTCAATCAAGACCCTATCCTCTTCAACGACAGTTTCTTCAACACCATCGCCTTCGGTCTCCCCGACACTACAGCCCAACAAGTGGAAGAAGCTGCCCGTATCGCCAATGCCCACGACTTTATCCTTGCCACCGAACACGGTTACCAAACCAATATCGGCGACCGCGGTTCCAAGCTCTCCGGCGGACAACGCCAACGTATCAGCATCGCCCGCGCTATCCTCAAGAATCCTCCTATCCTGATCCTCGACGAAGCTACCTCTGCCCTCGACACCGAATCCGAGCGGCTTGTACAGGAAGCTCTCGAAAAACTGATGCGTAACCGTACTACACTTATCATCGCACACCGCCTGTCCACTATCCGCACCGCCGACCTTATCTGTGTGCTTCATGAAGGACGAATCATCGAAAGGGGACGGCACGAAGAACTTATCAGCCTTGGCGGCTACTACCGGAAACTTTGCGACATGCAACGTTTTTGAGCTTTGACTGTGCGGCTGAAGGGACTCGAACCCCCACGCTGTGAAGCACCAGAACCTAAATCTGGCGTGGCTACCATTACACCACAGCCGCTCGCCTTGGGCAGGCAAAGGTAAATGTTTTTCCGATAAAGGGAGGACAAGCGAGTCGGTAGTCCGGAAAAGTCCCTTACCTTTGCGCCGGATTTTTTGATATGTAAAAAACACGAAGAGAATGCTGAATCCCATTAACAAAACAATCGATCTGGGTAACGGGCGGGTAATCACCGTCGAAACAGGTAAGCTGGCCAAACAGGCCGACGGCGCAGTGACGGTCAGGATGAACAACACGATGTTACTCGCTACGGTCACCGCCGCCAAAGATGCCAATGCAGGCGTCGATTTCATGCCCCTGCAAGTAGAGTACAAAGAAAAGTTTTCCGCCTTTGGGCGTTTCCCCGGTGGATTCATGCGTCGGGAAGGAAAGGCTTCCGACTACGAAATCCTCACCTCGCGGTTGGTAGATCGCGCCCTGCGTCCGCTCTTTCCGGATAATTATCACGCTGAAGTGTTCGTCAATATCATCCTTTTCTCCTCCGACGGTGAAGACATGCCCGATGCTTTGGCCGGCTTTGCCGCCTCGGCCGCTCTGGCCGTTTCGGATATCCCGTTCAATGGGCCGATATCCGAAGTCCGTGTAGCCCGTATCGATGGACATTTCGTCATCAATCCGACGTTCTCCGAGCTTGAGCGTGCAGACATCGATATCATGGTGGGCGCTACGGAAGAAAACATCATGATGGTGGAAGGCGAAATGGACGAAGTGCAGGAAGCTGACATGCTGGAAGCTATCAAGGTGGCACACGAAGCCATCAAAAAACAGTGTCGCCTGCAACTTGAACTTTCCGAAGCCGTCGGCAAACTTGTCAAACGTGAGTACTGCCACGAAACCAACGATGAAAATCTCCGTCAGGACGTCCGTTCCAAATGTTATGACAAGGTGTACGCCGTAGCCGTTTCCGGCAGTGAGAAACACCAACGCTCTGCGGCTTTCAAAGCTATCGTAGACGAATACAAGGCGCAGTTCCCCGAAGAAGAACTTGCCGAAAAAGCCGCCTTGATAGCCCGTTACTACCACGATGTGGAAAAAGAAGCCATGCGTCGCGCTATCCTCGATGAAGGTAAACGTCTCGACGGGCGTTCTACCACCGAGATACGTCCGATATGGATAGAGACCGACTTCGTCCCCGGCCCTCATGGTTCGGCTGTCTTCACACGCGGCGAAACGCAGTCCCTCACCACCGTGACGTTGGGTACCAAGTCCGATGAGAAGCTCGTCGATGATGTCCTCAACCACGGTAAGGAACGTTTCCTGTTGCATTATAACTTCCCGCCTTTTTCCACCGGCGAAGCCCGTCCGCAGCGCGGTGTCGGCCGTCGCGAAGTAGGGCACGGCAATCTCGCCCATCGTGCCATTAAACGCATGATACCGAAGGATTACCCCTATGTGGTGCGTATCGTTTCCGATATCCTTGAATCGAACGGTTCCTCCTCCATGGCGACCGTCTGCGCCGGTACCCTCGCCCTGATGGACGCCGGTGTGACCATCAAAAAGCCTGTTTCCGGTATCGCCATGGGGCTTATCTCCGAAAACAAGGGAAAGAACTTCGCTATCCTCTCCGATATACTCGGTGACGAAGACCATCTCGGCGACATGGACTTCAAGGTAACCGGTAGCCGCGACGGTATTACCGCCACTCAGATGGACATCAAAGTGGACGGACTCTCTTACGAAATCCTCGAAAAAGCCCTCGCCCAAGCCAAGCAGGGACGCCTCCATATCCTCGACAAAATCACTGATGCCCTGCCTGCTCCCCGCGTCGAATTGAAGCCTCACGCCCCACGTATTGAGACGGTCATCATTGCCAAAGAGTTCATCGGCGCCGTCATTGGCCCGGGCGGTAAAGTAATACAGGGCTTGCAGGAAAAGACCGGCGCTACCATCTCCATCGAAGAAATCGACGGTGTTGGACGCGTGGAAATAGCCGCTACAAACAAGGCTGCCATTGACGATGCCTTGCGCTCCATCCGCCAGATCGTCGCCATTCCCGAGGTGGGCGGGATTTACGAAGGGAAGATATCCTCCGTCATGCCCTATGGCGCTTTCGTAGAGTTCATGCCCGACAAAGACGGTCTGCTGCACATCTCCGAAATTGATTGGAAACGCTTGGAAACGGTAGAAGAAGCCGGCCTCAAGGAAGGCGATATGGTTAAGGTGAAATTGATGGATATCGACGCTAAAACAGGTAAGTTCAAGCTATCCCGCCGTGCCCTGCTTCCCAAGCCCGAAGATTACCGGGAACCCGCCCCCCGTAGCGATCGTCCTATCCGCCGGTAAATCCGTATCCGACTAACGGCCATAAAGTTATGTGGCGAAACATCGTAATTGGACGATGTTTCGCCATGTTTTTTATGCCCTTACGGGTGGTGTTCCGCTGTCTGTTCGGAAATGAAAGTGTCGAAGGTGTTATCCGAGTAAAAGATCATAATCCTGGTCACACGCCGTGACGGTTTGTCCGGGTGGATGACAGGCGAAGCAAACGGCGTAGACGGCTCAGCCACGTAGACAGGGGAATTTTCCTGCTTGTTTGTCCATGTAGGAGGAGCTGATGGTGGTGGCGAAGGTGTCCCCTGTTTTTCATTTGAAACGGCGTTAGGGGGGGATGTAGGGGTTACGACAGGAGTAGAGGCTGGTACGCGAGCACTGAACAAAGTTTGTTGGGGCAACGGCGAAGAAGAAAACGCTGTCCGTTCGTTGCGGTACATATCACCTGCGCCACGGAGCAACCAGTCCGGCGACAGCTTCGGGAAGCGGTCAAGAATCTTCTGAGCAATCTCCAAACTCATGTTATTTCTTCCCGAAAGGATATGCGACATCGTAGCCCGCTGTGCACCGATAGCTTCCGCAAATCGTGCCGCCGTCATCCCCTCTCGCTCCATAATCTTGATAATCCGCTCTTTCATAACCCTGTGTACTTTACTTTGTCAATATAGCCACGCCGTAAACATCAATAAACACCCACCTCTCCTAATCGGCTACAAAGGTAAACTACAATTGTCGCATTTGCAATTTATATTTGTAAACAAATGATGATTACAAATGTGTATGACGCAACCGTTCCTAATGTTTACAAGGAAAGAAAGATACCGTTTCCTATACTTTGTCCTGAGGGGGCGATCCAGTAAGTTTCTTTGAAGTTCACCGGCATCCGCCGATGAACGAACGCCGGTGCCGGCAGGAGAGGTTTAGGAGAGGTTTAGGAGAGGTTTAGGAGAGGTTTAGGAGAGGTTTAGGAGAGGTTTAGGCGAGGTTTAGGAGAGGTTTAGGAGAGGTTTAGGAGAGGTTTAGGAGAGGTTTAGGAGAGATTGACAATTG
>JAITAD010000025.1 GCA_031284275.1 Tannerellaceae bacterium | reverse complement strand
CTCGAATACGTTCCGGCGGCACAGGTTCCGGACATCCTCCACCACAGCGCCGTACTGCTGCTGCTGACGAATCTCCCTTCCGAGAGCAAGGCCAACGGTATCATGACTACCAAGTTCTTCGAATACCTCGCCGTTGGCAAGCCTATCCTCTGCGTGCGCAGCGACGAGAGCTTCCTTGCCACTGCCCTCGCCGAGTCGCGTGCGGGCGTCTCGGCGCGCACGGGCGAGGAGGCTGCCGACTTCCTGCAGGCGCAATACAGGGTGTGGGAAAGCAGCGGGCGCACGGCGGTGCGCGTTCCTGCCGAGGTTCTTCACCGCTACTCCCGCAGGGAGCAGGCGGGGACGTTCGCGGGGCTGTTGGACAGGCTGACGGGGGAGGAGGGGGTCAGGCCTTGACGTCGCTCAGCTCGACGAGTCCGTTCATGATGGCGTAGGTGGTCAAAGCGCTGGCACTGTGGATTTGCAGTTTGCGGGCGATGTTCCGCCGATGTGTCACTACGGTATGCTCGGAGAGGAAGAGGGCTTGTGCGATGTCTCTGGTGGTCATGCCCCGTGCTACGCAGGCTACGATTTCTTCTTCGCGCTTGCTGAGGGTTTGGGGATATTCTTCTTCCGTCGCCGCTTCACGGGCAATGCCGTTGCAGAAGAGTGCGAGCTTGTTGCGGATCTCTTCCGGACTGTCGTAGATGCTTAACAGTCCGTCGTATCCCCGCAGCAGGTAGGGTTCATACAACTGACAGATGACGGCGACGCATTTCATGGCCGGACAGCCTGCGGCTTCCCTTAACTCTCCCACCGACTCACGCCCCAGTAGGGCGGGGCTGACTATCAACAGCTCCTGCCGTTCGCGTTTCAGCTCAGCCATGAGCGTCGTCCGCTCGCTCACCGCCGCGAGGTGCAAGCCAGTAGCCGCCAATCCGCGCAGGACTGTCTCCAGCCCCGTGCGCACGATGTGCGAGGCGTCAGCAATGAGTATCCTGGTGAGATCGGTATCGGTACACACCCTGAAAAGCTTTTATCTTCGGCCTCCAAAAGTACACAATCTTGCAGCGGAAAACTCCTTTATTGCGCAGATACAATCTGCGGGAAGAAAAAAAATCCGAAAATATTCTCTGCTCTCTCTTGACAGTCAAAAGCGAACCGGCTACCTTTGCCGCCATTAAAGACGAAGACCAATCTACAGGCATCATGACAACAGACGATAGCCGCAACTTGGCAGGTATGGAGGGCGCTGCCGACATCTTTCCGTCCGACATCCTTCCGGCAGACGCCGTAACGGTAGACTGCGAACCGACAGGTATCGCAACGGCAGACAGCGAGAATCTTCCGGCCGATGCGGTCGTCATCGACGAAAACGTCGCCGACGGCATCGCCGAAATAGCGGGGGATGACTATATCATGCTCTCCGACGAAAGTTCTCTGCTCTCCGAAAGCGATACCTTGGATATGTCTGCCCCTGAGTGGGATAGCGGCATGGCCGACGACATTATCGTGATTGCATGATTCCTCTGCGTTGCCCGCACTGCAACGTGGGTTTGAAGATAGACGAGCGGAAGCTGCCTTCGGGCCTCCGCTCGTTCAATTGTCCGTCGTGCCGTAAGGCGGTACCTGTCTCTCTGCTGAATATCGCTGCCTCCTCCGAAAGGGGTAACGACGGCGATACGGTGTTGCTACGTCCGACCAAAGCAAAGGGGGTGGGGCAAATCATCGTCGTGGGTGACGCCCATACTCCCGAACAAAGCTTCCCCCTGCAAGAAGGTGTCCATATCATAGGCCGGCAGTCTCCTACCTCGGTGGCGACCCTTGCCATAGTGACGAACGACAAGTCGATGAGCCGGGCGCATATCCGCCTCGAAGTGGTCAAAGACGAACGGGGGGGGTATAAACACTATCTGTCGGATAATAAGAGCCGTAACCGGACGTTGTATAAGGGCAGTTTCCTGAGTTCAGACGAAGTGGCCGTCCTGAGTGATGACGACGAAATCATCATCGGACATACGCTGCTTCGCTTCAAGGGGTAAACCGCAGGTCGAGAGAAAGTGAAACAGCTCTAATGAACACGGTGACAGACAAACCTTGTGCCATCAGCGATGCGGGCAGCCGCCTGCAAAACGAGGATGCGCTCTACCCTCAGCCGGAGACGCTCTCCCAACGCCACCGCCTGTTCCTCGTGTGCGACGGGGTGGGCGGCTCGGCGAAAGGGGAGGTGGCGAGCGCCCTGGCGTGCGAGTCCATCCAGTCTTACTTTTCTACCTTCCTGGAGGGTGACCCTACTCCGGCGTTCGTTCGGAAAGCTGTCTGTTACGCCGAGAGTTGCTTCGACAACTATATCGCCGCCCACCCGGAAGCCCATGGTATGGCGACGACGCTGACGCTGCTCTACGTGGGCAACGGCTATGCCCTCGTGGCTCACGCGGGCGACAGCCGTATCTACCAGTTTCGGGAGGGGAGTATCCGCTACCGTACCGAAGACCATTCTCTGGTCAATTCGTGGGTCAGACTGGGTCGGATAAGCCGCGAAGAGATGTACAGCCACCCCAAACGTAACGTTATCCTCAAAGCTATCGAAGGCAGCAGCCGCCCGGTGGATGTGGAGGTGCAGGTTCTCTATGACGTGAAAGAGGGGGATGACTTCTTCCTCTGTACCGACGGTGTCCTGGAAGCTGTCACGGAGGAGACGCTGACAGGTCTCTTCGACGGTAGCCGCTCGGCGGACGATATCAAGGATCACCTCGTCGAGGCTTGCAGCCTCCGCTCTCGCGACAATTACTCTTTCTATATCGTCCCGGTCTGCAATCTCCACAATTCGGCGGCAGGGCTGCGGCAGAACCTGCTGTCGTTCTTCTATTCGTTCGTCTGAGTCCTCTCTCCCACCCTATCCCTCTCTCCCACCCTACCCCTGCCTGCCTCTGCCAAAAAAACGACGTGAGCGGACCATCAACGGCTCACTCACGTCTCTGTCTGTCTATGGTAAGATGTATAAAGAGAAAGATTTAATTCGGGTGCAAAGGTGGGGGAGATTGTCGCAGCGCGCAATACCCATAATTTGGTATTTACGGCGAAGAAACATACCTACTTCTCGGTATTTCGAGGGTGAAGGGCTGCGCCTTGAAAGGTGTCGCACTCGGTAAGGCGACGTTGGAGGAGTGCGGTGAAACGGTAGTTTTTCAGTCCTTGGTCAGGGAGGAGGAGGCGGTCGGGAGGTGACTGGGCGACGAAACGGTCAAAGGCGACGCTTGCGGGGGTGCGTTGGAGGAAGTGGATGACGAGGTCGATGTATTCGTCGAGGGTGAAGAGGTGGAAATCGTCGGGTCGGGCGAGGTACTCGTCGGCCATCGGGGTGTGGCGGATGAGCTGAAGCCGGTGCAGCTTGAGGGTGGCGAGGGGTAGAGCGGCGAGGCGGTCGGCATGTCGGAGGCAGTCGGCGGGGGTCTCGCCGGGGAGTCCGAGGATGAGGTGTGCGCCGACGTGGATACCGCAGGCGGCAAGGCGTCGCACGGCATGGCAAGCTTCTTCCCACGTGTGGCGTCGGTTGATGCGGCGGAGGGTCATGTCGGAGGTGGTCTCAAGGCCGATTTCGACGAGGAGGAAATATCGGCGGGAAATATCGGCAAGGTAATCGACGATGTCGTCTCCGAGACAGTCGGGGCGCGTGCCGATGACCAAACCGACGACATCGGGGCCGCCTAAGGCTTTTTCGTACTTCCGACGAAGGATATCTACGGGGGCATAGGTGTTGGTGTGGTTCTGGAAATAGACGAGGTATTTCATGGCGGGATACTTACCGGAGAATCGGCGGATGCCGTCTTCGAGGGTAAGGGTGGGCGGGGTGAAGGTGTCGTCGGCGCAATAGGTGCATCCTCCGAAACCTTTCGCGCCGTCTCGGTTGGGACAGCCGAAACCGGCGTCGACGGCAATCTTCTGTACCTTGTGGGCGGGGAAATGTTGCCTCAGGAAATCGGAAAAGGTGCGATATCTCACAGGACGTTACGCAGCCGTCGGATGAAGTCTTCGGCGTCCGTCAGACGGAGGCAGAGGGGGGGCAGGAGCCGGATGGTGCGCTCGCCGGATACGCCGGTGAAGACATGCTCTTCGAAAAGCAGACGACGGCGTACTTCCTTGACGGGTTCTTCGAGTTCGAGGCCTATCATCAGTCCGCGCCCTCTCACTTCTCTGATGCGGGGGAGGCGGCGCAGTTCCTGCATGAGGTAGCGGCTGAGGTGATTGACGTTGTCTAACAACTGCTCTTCTTCGATGACGTCAAGGACGGCCAAAGCGGCGGCACAGGCGAGGTGGTTGCCGCCGAAAGTGGTCCCGAGCATCCCGTGTACGGGCTTGAAAAGGGGGCTGATGAGGACGGCGGCCATCGGGAAGCCGTTGGCGATGCCTTTGGCGACGGTGATGATGTCGGGACGGATATCGGCGTACTGGTGGGCGAAAAAACGGCCGCTACGGCAGTATCCCGACTGTATCTCGTCGAGGATGAGTGGGGTGTCGTAACGGGTACAGAGGAGCCGAAGCTGCCTGAGGAAGTCGTCGGTGGCCATGCGTATGCCGGCCACGCCCTGTATAGCTTCGATGATGACGGAAGAGACGTCGCCACGTCGGAGTTCGTCCTCGACGGCGTCGGCGTCGTTGAGGGGGAGGTGGGTGACGTCAAGGCGCTCATTGAGGGGTGCAACGATGGCGGGATTGTCGGTGACGCGCACGGCGGCGGAAGTGCGGCCGTGAAAAGCCTTGCTAAAGGCTATCACTCTGCGTCGTCCGTTATGGAAGGAGGCGAGCTTGAGGGCGTTCTCGCTGGCTTCGGCACCGGTGTTGATGAGGAAAAGGGCATAGTCGTCGTAACCGGAGGCTTTGCCGAGCCTGTCGGCGAACTGCTGCTGCAGGCTGTTGACGACGGAGTTGGAGTAGAATCCGAGCTGCTGTACCTGTCGGGTAATGGCTTGCAAATAGCGGGGATGTGCGTGGCCGATGGAGATGACGGCGTGCCCGCCGTAAAAGTCGAGGTACTCGTTCCCTGCCTTGTCCCAGACCTTGACGCCGCTTCCGCGAACAATCTCAATGTCGAAAAGGGGGTAAACATCGAATAATTTCATGACAGGTCGCTTTTTTTGATTTTGCGCCGCAAAGGTAGTCTTCCGTAGCCGTTATCCCACTATACAGTCGGGAGAAAGCATATCAGGCTGCCAATTTTTGTAACATCTCCGGTTTATGGCGCTGACTCCATGTGACGAGTTCAGTGCTCTTGCTCTCAAAAGCGGAAATATACTCCGGTTTCAATTCTTTATCAATGTCATTTATGATGGCTACTCCTTTCAATTTCTTGCCGGATATCTTCTCTCGCATGGCTTTAACATCCTCCCAACCGAATAGAAAAGTGGGTACATTTATTTTATTCAGCGAATTGAATGACTTGATGACCAGCTCACTTTCCCTCCCTGCAATTTGAAAATCAAAATTGAACTCTATTCCCGTACTCCCTTTGGCAATAAATTGGGGTGTGTATATGATGTTTTGTTCGTCGAAAAAATCTCTCACATTCTCCCTGAACAAAGACGATACGGTATTTTTCGCCAACATGGCTATATCCGATATTTCTGATATAGCACAGAGTAGATTGTGCATTTTTTGATTAAAATCTTTCCTATAGCCACAAATGCGAAGCTCATCGTCATTCAACTCCACACCATAGTTGAGCAATATCATATCCAACCACTCCTTTCTTTTGGGAGACGACGTGAGAGATGCCCCGAGCAATTTTAAATTGGAAAGTGTCTGAGCATCATCCGACAAAAGTATTTTGTCATCCTGTGATTGAGCATAAATCTCTATGTTGTCGTTGAATAAGCCAACAAACGGTGTAGTAATGACATACCATCCTGTTTCCCGGTCTTGCAAGGTATATGTTTTGCTTCGGAGCCAGTCATAGTATCCCAAGATACTGTCGTTTATCCAATTATCTTTCATAGGAGTTGTCTGTTTATGATTATTTCGGTTTCTATATTTA
>JAITAD010000024.1 GCA_031284275.1 Tannerellaceae bacterium | reverse complement strand
AAAGACCATGGTGAAGCTGCTGCCCAATGGACACCCGACACTCCTGCCGCCTGCGCCGCACGTCAACGGCGGATCCTCGCCGACATCTGGCCGGCGCTCCGTCCCGGCGGTCACCTCATCTACAGCACCTGTACCTACAACACGGAAGAAAATGAGAGCATAGTCCGTTACCTCGTTGAAGAGCTGGGCGCCACTCCGCTTGACATCCCCATCCTCCCTTCATGGCATATCACCTCGCAGTTGCAAGGAGACTATCCCCTCTACCGTTTCTTTCCCCACCGTACCCGCAGCGAGGGTTTTACCCTGGCCATGCTTCGTAAAGGAGAAGCCACCTCTCCATTTTCCACGAAAACAGCTTTTCGACGGACTAACGCCTCTCAGGAGTCACACCGACATCCGCTCCGCCTCCTGCTTTCTTCCGACGATTATGTTTCCGAGCCGTTCGGCGACAGCCTCCATGCCCTTCCCGCCGCATGGGCAGACTACATCCGCCGCCTCGCCGGACAGCTACACGTCTGCCATGCCGGAATAACCTTGGGGCAGCTCAAAGGCCGCGATTTCGTACCTGCCCATGCGCTGGCGATGAGCATCGCCCTACGCCCGGACGCTTTTCCTGCCGTCGAACTCAACACCGAATCCGCTATCCGTTATCTCCGCAAGGAAACCCTTGTTTTAGCTCTCGACACGCCGCGGGGCTACGTCCTGATCCGTTACGCAGGCGTTCCCCTCGGCTTTGTCAAGCATCTCGGCAACCGCACCAATAATCTCTATCCCTCCGCATGGCGGATACGCCTCTCCGCCACAAGCGTCGGTAACCCTCCCGAAGAAAGCGTCACTGTTTGGGGCGCGAAGCTTCGATCAGCTCATCCAGATCGTACACCGGACGCTCTATCTCATAGGGAATGATACGCTGCGAGAAACGCTGAAAATAGAGCAGGCAGGCATCGCGCCACCATACCGCATCCCATGCCTGTATCTTCAACTTCCGTTGCACGGCGCTGAAACGTTCGGCATCGACGAAGGGTTCCATCATATCCCACGTCCGCTGGTACTCACGTACATCCTGCACTCCGCCATCGTAACGATAACACAGCTCCTCCCAGAGTGTGCGTCCGTTCAAAAGCGCCTCGTCCCACCCCACATGGTGAAACCACAACAATAATTCTTCGGGGCAATGCTCCCGACTACCCCATTCCGAACGCAATGGCTCAAGATACTGTTCTACGGCGCCACCTGTCCCCGAACGGTCGAAGCCGATACCTGCCGAGTCGGCACGATGATAATAGCGCGGCATCCAGTCCTCGCGTGCCCCGGGAATGTCTGTCCACGGCTCCGGCCCGTAATGATGTTCCCACGCAAAGATGTGGTGCAGCCCCAACGGCATCATGTAGTCCACCGCCGTTTCATGGGAAGAGAGCATCAGGTTCCTCATCGGATCCAGAAAAGCCTCGTCGGCTGTAAACGTCTGTTTGAGCCACTCTTCGGCAATCGTTTCAGCCGTCAGGGTATGGTCCCAAGCCAAACGACCGAAAGCGTACCAATTCGCCTGCCCGAAATGCTGTCCGCACCAATTGGCATCTTGTCCCGTATTCGCCACACCCGCTATGGCCGTAAACTGTTGGGAACGAAGTGTCCCGTCCGTCATCTTCGCCACCGTCGAACCGATACCCAAGGCGTAGGTATCGCTTTCGAAAAACTCTTTCCACATCGTAGCCAGAAATACCAAATGGTTCCCTTGCCCCAGATACTCCTGCGTGATTTGCAATTCCGCCATCAACGGCGTCTCCTGCATGAGGCCGAAGAGCGGGCTGAAAGGCTCGCGCGGCTGAAAATCTATCGGGCCGTTTTTCACCTGAACAAGCACATTGTCGGCGAACTGCCCGTCCAGCGGCAGGAACTCCAAGGCCGCCTGCTTGGCGCGGTCTTCGTTCGAGGGGCTGTAAACAAAGGCGCGCCACATCACTATCCCACCGAAAGGGTGTACGGCGGCGGCCAGCATATTCGCCCCGTCGGCATGGGTACGTCCGAAGTCTTGCGGCCCCGGCAGTCCCTCCGAGTTCGCTTTCACAAGGAAGCCCCCAAAGTCCGGTATCAGGGTGTATATCTCTTTGGCTTTATCTCCCCACCAACGTTGAACCTTCTTATCCAACGGGTCGGACGAGGGCAGACCGCCCAAAGCCGCCGGCGAATCGAAATTCACCGACAGGTAGACCCGTATTCCGTAAGGGCGGAGCACGTCGGCAATCACCTTCACCCGCGCCAACAGGGGAGCAGACAATATCGCCGGCGAGGCATTCACGTTGTTCAGTACCGTTCCGTTGAGGCCTATCGAAGCGTTCGCACGCGCATACTGCCGGTAACGGGTTATCGCCGACGTGTCTTGCGCTGCTGTCCATCCCCAGATAGAAGCGCCGGCGTATCCTCGCTCGACGCTGTCGTCCAAGTTATCCCAATGGTTGAGGATACGCCGACTGAAACGCGGCATCTCACGCACCTCAAGCTTTCCGTCGGCCGGCAATGCCCCCGTTGCTTGCAGGCGCAACAAGTGGTACGCCCCATAGAGCAAGCCCGCTTCCCCTGCCGACGATACCGTCACTCCCTGCTGCACATCACCCTCCAACAGGAAGCCCTCCTCCGTGAGCGCCTGCACTTCTTGCCGCGAGGACAGCGTCAGCCGCACAATCCCTCCTTGCCAATGGTGTCGCAACTCTCCTGCCGCAATGTCTACCATCGCGCTTCCCCCGCTGTAAAGCACTTCCGGAGCTACCGTTACCGTGTCGTACCGAAGCCACAGCCGCCTCCCGTTCTCCGCTCCCACAAGGGAACACCACAACGCCAACGATAATTGTAAGCCTCGCAACACTCCTTTCATCCCCCTTCCGCCTGCTTTTCCTCAGATTTCGGTTCCGCTGCAGTCTCCGAAGCTTCCAATTCCTCTGCGCGCGACAACCATGGACGTTTACCGAAAATCCCTTCCACGTCTTCCGCAAATATCACTTCACGTTCCAGCAACACTTCCGCAAGCCGCTTGTGCCCTTCCGCACGTTCGGCCAGTAACCCTTTGGCACGATCATACTGGGCGTTCACAATGTCCCGTACCTCTTCGTCTATCAATTGGGCTGTCCGTTCACTGTAAGGCTTCGTAAAACCCCATTCCTGCCCTGTCGAGTCATAGTAGTTCAGATTCGGCAAGCGTTCGCTCATCCCGAAGTAAGCCACCATGGCGTAAGCTTGTTTGGTTACCCGTTCCAAATCGTTGGAGGCGCCGGTTGATACCCTGCCGAGGAAAAGCTCTTCTGCCGCACGTCCGCCCAAGGTGGCGCACATCTCGTCCAAGAGCTGTTCGCGCGTCGTTATCTGCCGCTCCTCCGGCAAATACCACGCTGCCCCCAATGCCTTGCCGCGCGGCACGATGGTCACCTTCACCAACGGATTGGCATGTTCCAACAGCCAACTGATTACCGCATGTCCGGCTTCATGTATGGCGATGCTGCGCCGTTCCTCGCGCGTCGTAATGCGTGAACGTTTCTCCAGACCTCCAATGATACGGTCTACGGCGCTCATAAAATCCTCCCGCTGCACCGCCTGCTTGCCACTCCGCGCCGCTATGAGCGCCGCTTCGTTGCATACGTTGGCGATATCCGCTCCGGAGAAGCCCGGCGTCTGCCGTGCCAGAAAATCGGTGTCTACCGACGCATCTGCCTTTAACGGACGCAGGTGAACGCCAAAAATCTCTTTCCGCTCGTTCAGGTCAGGCAGTTCCACATGTATTTGCCGGTCGAAACGCCCCGCCCGCAATAAGGCCTTATCCAACACGTCCGATCTATTCGTCGCCGCCAGAATAATCACCCCGCTGTTTGAGCCGAAGCCGTCCATCTCTGTGAGCAGCTGGTTGAGGGTGTTTTCCCGCTCATCGTTCGTGTTAATGTTGTTGTTACGCCCACGAGCGCGCCCTACGGCATCAATTTCGTCGATAAACACGATACAGGGCGCCTTATCTTTCGCTTGACGGAAAAGGTCACGCACCCGCGACGCCCCTACCCCAACGAACATCTCGACAAAGTCAGAGCCGGACATGGAAAAGAAAGGCACGTTGGCTTCACCGGCCACCGCTTTGGCCAATAGTGTTTTACCCGTTCCCGGCGGCCCTACCAATAACGCTCCTTTGGGTATCTTGCCTCCCAAATCGGTATATTTCTTCGGATTACGGAGAAACGACACGATTTCCTCTACCTCCTGCTTGGCCTCAGAGAGTCCTGCCACGTCTTTGAAAGTGATACCTGCATGGTTCTCCTTGTCGAAGAGTTGCGCCTTGGACTTCCCTACCGAGAACAGCCCCCCGCCGGCCCCCGGCAGTCCGCCGCCCGACACCCGCCGCATCAGGTAAACTACAATGAAGACGAATAACAAAAACGGCGCCGCCGAAATGATATAGTTCCATATCGCATCATCCCCTTCCTCAAAACGCACTTCGGCAGAAGGCTTTATTTCCGTCTGCAAGCGGTCGTAAAATCCGGCGAACTGTTCCGTCGAAGCTATCTTGACAAAGACACGCGGTTTCCCTTGCGTCGTTTCCCCTTCAAAGACCTGCCCGACCATCTCCGCTTTCAGCGTCGCCTCAAGCAAGTTCTTTTTGTTGAAAGCCGTTACCGACTCAAAGGCATCTCGCCGCAATAGCCCTTCGAACTCCGTCCAACTCAGCTCTTTGCTCGTCGATGTATCCGTTGTCATGTAAAGCGCTCCGAGAACGGCAAACATGAGGCCGTACATCCAATATATCGCCGTGCGCTGCTTGGACTTCCCTCCCCCTCCGGCATTACCGACACCGCCGACAGGAACATTAGCCCCTCCACCGCCGGCATCGGCCGCCGTTTTCGGTTTCGCCTTACTTTTTCCCTTTCCGGAGCCTTTCTCTTTTCCGGTTTCTTTCCTTGTTCCGGTCTTTTTCCCCGGTTCGGTTTTTTTCTCCGTTTCGGTGCCGGCTCCCCGTTCCTGCGTCTTTCCGCTCATCGCACTCGGCCTACATAAGCCCCCGTCCGCGTATCCAACTCAATTTTCTCCCCCACGTTGATGAAGAGCGGCACACGCACCTCGGCGCCTGTCTCCAACGTTGCCGGTTTGAGCGTGTTTGTCGCCGTATCTCCTTTCATACCCGGCTCGGTGTAGGACACCTCAAGCGTCACGTGGACGGGCAGCTCGCAGGTCAGCACCGTCTCGCTGTCGGCATGTACCATAGCCTCCACCATGTCGCCGTCTTTAAGAAACTGTACTCCTTCGATGAGGTCGCCCTTGATGGATATCTGCTCGAAAGTTTCCGGATGCATAAAGTTATACCCTGCATCATCCTTGTAAAGATATTGGTAAGGCCTGCGTTCGATGCGCACTTCTTCTACCTTCACCCCTGCGTTCCACGTCTTGTCTATCACCCGCCCCGTAGCCACGTTTTTCAGTTTCGTACGCACGAAAGCCGGCCCTTTACCCGGTTTCACATGCAGAAACTCCACGATGAAGAAGAACACCCCATCAAGATTCAGACACATCCCATTCCTAAAATCTGCCGTCGTTGCCATTCCCAAATCATTTAAATTAAGCCCGCCAAAGGTATCACTTTTCCCCTAACCGCCAACTCCTCCCGTTTCAAGGACAGCGCCATCCTGAGGCAGAACGCCAAAATCTAACCAGTACGGTTTTTTGACAAAAATAAGTCTTTGAGACAGGTTAATATCTTAAACATGCTTACTTTTGTATGCGATATGTAGGTATTGGTAGCAATAAGCGAGATGATGAGACGGAAAGGGCTTGTACGGCAAGTAGCGGTGTGGGTGATGATGGCAGGGGTGGCGGCAGGGTTGTGGAATTGTCGGCAAGTGGAATTGGATGATACAAGCGACAAGCCGAACGGAATAGAATATGGAGAGGATGCCTACGGACTGAAAGTCTGTCTGGTGGAACGGCACCCGCCGGTAGTGCGGAACGGCTTCGGGATGGATTTCTTTCATGTCGGAGGAGCTGCGCTGGATACGTTGTATCTTGATACAGACCTGCCGCCATGGCATCCGAATAACCCGACGGAGGAAGGGACCCTGCCCATACGCCTCTATACCGATACGGCAACAGGTGAGTCTGCCGAAGCGGCTTTCGCTTATGACCTGCTCTTCTATAACGAGTTTGCCTACGTGCCGCAGGCCACAGGGGACTATAGCTACACAGGGTACCCTGTCATCTTCCTCTATACCGACCCGAACGATCCGGTCACGACGGTGGCGGCGGCAATGGTGGGGCAAGGACGGGACTACTTCAACGTTTTCACCTATGATAGCATCGCAGGGCATATTGATGCATTGCGAACGGACGAAATGATAGACCTTCATGCTCTACGGACGGAATTGACTGCGAAGACAACGGATGGCGTAGTGGACGGACGTATCCTGCTGCGGGAGTCGGTGCAGGAGTTGTATCAGCAACTGACGATAGGGAACAAGTTTCGACCGAATGTCGGCGGCATATTCTCCAGTCCGGAAGCGGATGCAGAGGCGCAGGATGCTTTGCAGCCGGTATTTCTCGTCCGCACACGTGAGGGACTGTATGCGAAGTTCATGGTCACACGCTTCAAAGGGGTAGGAAAGGACACGCAACGGCTGACGCTGCAATGGCAGGGACTGCGCAAAGAAGAGTAACGCTGTGCGCATTGGCGGCGGCTCTGGTAACCTTGTCGATGCCGGCATGGGGCAGGCGGTTACGGGATATGGCGGGGCGTGAAGTGACGCTCCCTGATACCTTGCGTCGGGTGCTGCCTTACGACAACAAGACGAATGTACTGCTCTTCCCCGTTGCCGGCGAACTGATGATAGCGCGGGCGCGATGGATGCGTGCTTCGTATTTCATGTTCATCACACCGGCATGGAGCCGACTCCGAGAGGTGGACATGCGGCAAGCAGAAGAGGTGATGCGGCTGCATCCTGAGGCGCTCATCGTAGGAGCCTTTCCGGAAGACCGCACGAGCATAGAGGAATACGCCGCCTTTGCGAAACGGGTGAACGTACCCCTCGTGGTGGTGGATATCGACCTGATGCACATGGACAAGGCGATAGACTTTCTGGGCAATTTACTGGGGCGGCAGGCACGTGCGGCGGAGCTGTCGGGCTTCATACGTTCGGTCTACAGGGATGTCGAAGAGATACAGCGACGAAATACAGTGGGAGAGAAACGGCCACGAGCCTACATGGCGAACGATGCCAACGGCTTGCGGACGGCGCCGCGGGGAAGCCGCCATGCGCAACTGTTCGATGTTCTGGGGGTGGAAAACGTGGTGGCAGCTCCGCCGGGGGCGAACGGGTTCGCCTACGTATCGATAGAACAACTACTGCTTTGGCGACCGGAGTATATCCTTTGCGTAGGGAAAGGAGAAGTAAACCCTTACCGAACGGTATGCAAATCGTCGCTGTGGCGGACGTTACCGGCGGTGCAGTCGGGACGGGTATACTATGTGCCGGAAGACCCCTATTCGTGGTTCGACATCCCACCGTCGGCCAACCGTCTGGCGGGGTTGATATGGTTCATGGGGCTTTTCGGGGAACAGACGGAAGATATCACCGAGAAGCACATCAGGGAGTTTTACCGTTTGTTCTACAACTATACGTTGTCGGATCGCGAATACCGCCGATTGTTTGAATGGCGATGAGAGGCAGGGCGACAACGGTGTGGACGGCCGGTTTGGTGGCCTCGGCGATGTGGGGGCAATCGGCTTGGGGGCAATCGGCGTTACGAGACAGCGTGGGGCTGCCTGAGGTGACAATAACGGCTCCTGCACCACGTCAGGCGCTGACACTGAGCTATTCGCAGACAGAGATAAGTTATGACGTCATTGAGGAGAAAATCGCTACGGCGCTCATTGACGTATTGGAGCAGGCGCCGGGTATCACAAAACGGGGCGAATACCACTCGCCCATCGCACTGCGTGGACTGGGAGGGAAACGGCTGCTGATTACGAAAGATGGTAACCGCCGAATGGGAAACTTCTCGGGAGGATTCATGGGACAGGGGGTGAACGTGTACGACTTGGCGAAGGTGGAAGTTATTAAAGGACCGGCCTCGGTGCAATACGGACCGGGAGCTATCAGCGGGATTATCAACATGGAGAGCCGTGCGCCATTCCTCCGCCGTGGCGTGCACGGACGTGGACTTGCCAGCTACGGGACGAACAACGGCGAGGAGGCTGTGTTGGCGCACGTGTCGTGGGCAAATATGGACCATGCAGTAACCCTTTCGGGGCGTTACCGTTCGGCCGGAGACTACCGGCGGGGAAGCGGCGAACGGCTACAGAACTCATCTTACCGTGACAAAGACGTCCGTGGAGCTTACCATTGGGAGGGATACGGCGGAGTAGCTGTCTCGGCAGAGGCAGAGTACCACGGCGGTGGTCCTTGGGGGCATCCGTTGGGCTTCAACGGGACGACGTTCATGCGGATGTATAATCCTTACGACAACACGTTCCATTCCTCGGCAACGGTACGGTGGTTGCCTGCAGGGCGGTTGCGGCGATTGGAAGCGTCGGTCTATTACGACCATGAAGAGCGACGGCAACGCAAGGACAGTTATGATGCCGGAAGCGGACTGCTGTCGTACAGAGAGGATGTGAACTATCGTAACGGCTACGGAGGTTACCGGGCGCTCAGCCGTTGGGCTGTAGGGACGGTAGAGCTGTCGGTGGGTTCAGACGGTGTACTGTACCGTATAGAATCGCCGACGGATGCGACGGATTTCTTTCTGGATGCCTTTATCCATAATCGGGTGAGTAAAGACGCAGGGGTGATGATGGGCGGGGTGTTCGCCGAGGGAGAATACCTCGCAGGGCGTTGGAAATGGCGCGGAGGGCTGCGGACGGACGGATCGGTGGTCGTGGAAGGGGCTGTACATGACACGGCAATGGCGCAGGGACGGCGGAGCGTGGTACGGTCATGGAATGCGGTGGGCGGAGTGGTATACTCGGCGACGGATAATGTATTTGTGTCGTTACAGGTAGCGCGTTCGTGCCGGATGCCGGATGCGACGGAGATGTTCATCATCCGGTCGGCATCGGACGGTATCATCTACGGGAATCCGAATCTGACGCCGGAGTATGGGTTAAATGTAGACGGCGGGTTGCGGGGTACGGTAGGCAGACTGACGTTTGACCTGAGTCTGTTTGCGAACTTTTTCCATGACTTTATTTCGCAGGAATATTGGCGAAACTCCGGAAAACGCGGAATCAACTACACCTACCTCAACATTGAACGGGCGCGGATATGCGGTGGGGAGTTATCGGTGTCTTTCGACAGCGAAGAGTTTCTACATGCCGATAATCGGCTGTCGTATCGCGGGTCGCTGGTCTACACACATGGAGACAAGTTGCAGACAGGGGAGAATGAGGCGGACAGTCAAGCCTCGGCAGGGTGGTTCGGAACAGGTGCGCCACTGCGGACAATCCCGCCGCTGAACGGCTTCCATGAGCTGAGCCTGCGGCGGACGATGAACTCCCGGCTGTCGTTTTACGTCGGTGGCGACATACGATTCTACGGGACACAACGGCGGATAGCGCCTTCATCGGAGGGAGGGTATATCTCGCCCGGATATGTGCTCTTTGGAGCATCGGGAGGTGTGACACGCCGCGGACGGGTGACGATAGATGCAAAACTGCGGGTGGATAACGTAGGGGACAACCCCTACCGTCCCTTCGAGACGCTGGTGCAAGGGATGGGACGCAGTGTGAAAGCGCTGCTGTCAGTCAGTTTTTGATGTATTTCACAATATTATCCATTTTCCGGATTTTGTGGAACCTTCGTGTTTGATGACCCCCTTGATTGTCAGTTGTCGCAGATGATATTTGATACTGTCCGGCGTACTTTCCAACGATGAGGCCAATGCCTGACGAGTCACATAGGGGTTAGACTTGATTCTTTTCATTATCTCCTCTCGAAGTTTTCCGGGCTTTTCTTGGGCCTTTCTTGGGCTTTTCTTGGGCTTTTCTTGGGCTTTTTCTTGGGCTTTTCTTGGGCTTTTCTTGGGCTTTTCTTGGGCTTTTTCTTGGGCTTTTCTTGGGCTTTTCTTGGGGCTTTTCTTGGGCTTTTCTTGGGCTTTTTCTTGGGCTTTTTCTTGGGTGATATCTATTCCAAAACCAGCCTCTAAATACTTGACAGACAGGTATTCTTGAACTTTGAATGTCGTTCTAAGGGAAAAGTCAAAGGATGCTGCACCATTACCGTTTTCTTCCAATTCTTTTCGCACACGGTACACACCACGACTGAAACGGTTGACGTAGCCCAGTATCTTCATGGCTTCAGCGATAAACGGATTGCGATAATCGCTTACGTCCGGGAAGTTAGCGGGGCTAACATTTCCGAACAGCCCGCCGGGGTTTTGGATTTCTATCCGGTCGTCGTATTCGTAGAACAATACGGGAGAATTGGTATCGTAGTCACGGTGCATGATAGCGTTCATCAATAACTCGCGGGTAGCCCAATAGGGGTATTTGGATACGGTTTCTTCCCTAAGGACACTCACGGGGATGGGGCGTTTCTGTGATATACTCGTTTCGATAAACGTGTCCATTTTCACCAGTTCCCTACAAAGATTCCCATTGAACTTATGTTCGTTGACGATATCATCCGCCCTGTTTACACCTCTAAATCGGACGTACTGAACATAAGCGCCATGCACATATCTTTCAGGGGTTTTCCCAAACAGGATGATGGCGCCATTGGTTGGGCAATCATAATGTAAATCATAGTATCCCAAAGAAGTCAATTGTTCTGCTATGGAGCGGTTGTCTTCGACCAATATCTCTTCGTCTACCGCTTTGGGGAGGAACTCCCGTTTGATGAGTGAGGTATCCAAGTCAGATATCGTCGTTCCTCTGCAAGGCATGGCATCGAAAGAATGAGCGCTGTTAAGCCTCCTTTCGGCCAACTTTTTTTCTTCGGCTTCCGAAGCGATGCTCTTGCGTGGGCCTACCCGTACCCACACCCGTCCACGATAGCGCACCGGTGGAAACCCCGAAGGCTGTACTTCTACCATCAGCACATCACCGCCTTCGAAACCGTATTTAGCAACCGCCATTATGGGTTGGGGCAATATGTTCCCATCTGTACGGATGTTACTGATTTGCAACAACAAGTTATCGGTTACTTTCAAGCCTGACAATTCCCCGTTGTCCTTTACCCCGATGATCAGGTAACCATTCTTTTCGCTTCCCGAAAGATCGTTGGAGAAAGCACAGATAGCTTGGCAGAACTTATCGGTATTGTTGGTCGAAGCTGTCCGCTCAATGTGATAGCTCTCCATATCGGTGAGCAGTTTTTTGAGTTTGTTTCGGGTTATCATGCCATTTTACAGTATACCATCACGGAACAAAAGTACAAAAATTAAGAGGGGGGAAGGCTGTTTCAGCGTGGCTTGATCACAGTTGAGAGGGCAGTCAGGGGAGGAGGAGGGTAGCGTCGCCATAGCTGAGGAAACGGTAACGGTGGGCGAGGGCGTGGCGGTAAAGGCGGCGCCAGTCGGGGCAGTAGGCGGCGATGAGGAGAAGGAGAGTGCTGCGCGGCTGGTGGAAGTTAGTGATGATGCCGCGAGTAATGCGGGGCGTATAATCAGGAAGGATGAGCAGACGTGTGGTAGCGACGAGGTGAGATAGTCGATGAGCCTGCATGTGACGGATGAGGGCAAGGAGAGCTTCGGAGGAAGTGAGGCGGTTGTTGCAAGCATCGTAAGGCCTCCATTGAGGGACGTGAGGAATATCGGGATTGAGCGGAGAAGGAAGGATATTGCCTTCGGCGATGGAACAGCCGAGACTGTAAAGGCTCTCGAGGGTACGGGCGGCAGTGGTACCGACGGCGATGATGCTTCCGAGAGCGGCATGGAGGGTTTCGAGGGTTTCGAGACTGAGGGTGAAATACTCGTCGTGCATAAGATGGTCGGCAATCTCACCCTTGACGGGGCGGAACGTACCGGCGCCAACATGCAGAGTGACTTCCCGCCGCCGGTATCCGGCGCTGTCCAGTTCAGCGAGGAGACGAGGAGTGAAGTGCAGTCCTGCGGTAGGCGCTGCCACAGAGCCGCTGACGCTGGCATAGACAGTCTGGTAAGTGACGGCATCGCGAGGGACGGGGTCACGGTTGAGATAAGGAGGCAGAGGGAGGCTGCCGGCGGCATCGAGAATCCGGGCGAAGGTGTAATCGGGAGGATCCCATGCAAAGGTAATACGGGATGGATCATCGGCATGTCGCGTAGCGGTAAGGCGCAGGGATTGCCGGCCGATATGCAGCGCCTGTTCGAGAACGCCTTGCCGCCAGCGGCGGGCGTTACCGAGGAGGCAGCGCCAGTCGGAGTGTCCGCAAGCAGTGAGGGCGGCTTCGTAATGGGCGTCGTGAGGGGAGAGACAGAGTATCTCCACCTCGGCGCCGGTAGGGCGGCGGAAATGCAGGCGGGCAGGGAGGACACGGCTGTTGTTGAAGACGAGGAGGCTGCCGGAGGGAAGATAGTCCGGGAGATTGCGGAAACGTGTGTCGGCAAGCTCGCCATGACGATCGACAAGCAGGCGGGCAGCATCGCGGCGAGCAGGCGGGTAACGGGGAATCAGCTCGTCGGGGAGGAGATAGTCGTAATCGGCGATACGGATATCGGTAGTCGTCATGAAAGGGAGGTCGGTAGTGAGCAGGTCAGGCATGAGGGGTGAGATGGAAAGAAAGAGGAGGATGCGCTTCGAGGTAATCGATAAGTGGACGGGTGAGCGCTATGGGGGTACGGGCAGCGAGAGGAAGACGGACGGGAGGAACGTCGTCAGAAGCATCAGAAGTGTCGATGAGTTGAACGGTGAGGCGAATGGGCGCTCCGGCGACGGGAGTTTTGATAAGGCGGGAAAGGTCGGCGAGAGTCGGTTCGTCCAACGCCGGCAAGGGGATAGTGATGTGCAGACGGTCGATGAGCGTGTCCTTCTCCTCTTGCAGAAGAGTAGCCTGACGGATGTGGAAATCATAGTCGTTCTCGCGCCATTGGCGGGCTTCAACACGGCCGCGAAGAAGGAGGTAGGTACCCGGGCGGCCGTATTTGGCGTACTGATAGTAGTCCTGTCCAAAGAGGCCTATCTCGGCGTTGCCGGTAAAGTCTTCGATTTTGAGAATACCGAAAGGCTTGCCGCTCTTGGTAGAGCCTTCGCGGAAAGCGGTGACGATGCCGCCGATGAGCAAGTCGCGTCCTTTGAGGTTCTCCTTGTCGTTCAGTTCGGCGACACCGGCATTACAGATATGTTTGAGGATGATGTAATACTCGTCAAGGGGATGAGCGGAGAGGTAGATACCGACGTATTCCTTCTCCTTGTTGAGGCGTTCCAGCCTGCTCCACGGCGGAGCTACAGGGGCGGCGGGGCGGGTGATTGCGGCAGTGTTGTCGCTGCCGAAGAGGCTGTTGGCGGTGATGGCGCGGTCGGCCTGATATTTGTTGCCGTAGCGGATGAGGACTTCGAGGAACGCCTCGCCATCGCGGCTGCCGGAGGCAAAGTACTGCTCGCGTTGCAAGCCAAAGGAGTCAAGGGCGCCGGAGAGAGCGAGAGATTCGATAGCTTTGCGGTTGCAAGCAGCGAGATTGACACGTTCGACGAAGTTGTAGACATCGGTAAACCGTCCGTTGCGGGTACGCTCTTCGACGATGTTAGCCACGGCGCTCTCGCCGACGCTCTTGACGGCGCCGAGACCAAAACGGATGTCACCCTGCGGATTGACGGAGAACTTGTGAAGCGACTCATTGATGTCGGGGCCGAGCACCTGAATGTCCATGCTACGGCACTCGTCCATGAACTTGGTGATTTCCGTGATATTGGAAATGTTTCGGCTCAGGAGGGCAGCCATGTACTCGGAAGGATAATTGGCTTTGAGCCAAGCGGTCTGGTAAGCTATCCACGAGTAACAGGTAGCGTGACTCTTATTGAAAGCGTAGGAGGCGAACTTCTCCCAGTCGTTCCATATTTTGTTGAGGGTACTCTCGTCGTAGCCGTTGTTGCGTCCGCCTTCGAGGAACTTGCTTTTCATGGCCACCATCTTATCGATGAGCTTCTTGCCGATGGCTTTACGGAGTTCGTCGGACTGTCCGCCGGTGAATCCTGCCAGCAGGCGCGCCAGAAGCATGACCTGTTCCTGATAGACGGTGATACCGTAAGTATCTTTGAGATATCGCTCCATCACGGGGATATCGTAAGTGATAGGCTCGCGCCCCTGCTTGCGGGCGATAAAGCGAGGGATATACTCCATGGGGCCGGGGCGGTAGAGGGCGTTCATGGCGATGAGGTCTTCGAACTTGCCGGGCTGCAGCTCACGGAGATATTTCTGCATACCGGCAGATTCAAACTGGAAAGTACCGGTGGTACGTCCGGCGCTGAAAAGGGCGTAGGTACGGGGGTCGTCCATGGGGATGGCATCGATATCTATCTCCTTACCGTGGATGAGCCGAATGTTTTCGAGCGCTTCGTGGATGACGGAGAGCGTCTTAAGGCCGAGAAAGTCCATCTTGATAAGGCCGGTGTCTTCGATGACGGAGCCTTCGTACTGGGTGACAAGGATACGGCGACCTGTCTCCTTGTCTTCGGCAGTACTGACGGGGACGATGTCGGAGATGTCCGTACTGCCGATGATGACCCCGCAGGCGTGCACACCGATGTTGCGGACGTTACCTTCGAGCTTGCGAGCATACTTGATGGTATCGCGTACCATCGGATTGGGCGACTCGGCAGCTTCGCGCAGCTCGGGGACGAACTCGATGGCGTTGCGGAGATTGACCTCTCTGTCCGGTATCCTGTCGGGGATAAGTTTAGCCAGACGGTTGGATTCGGGGAGGGGAAGTTTCTGGACGCGGGCGACGTCCCGGATGGCCGACTTGGCGGCCATAGTGCCGTAAGTGATGATATGGGCGACGCGTTCCTTGCCGTACTTCTCGGTGACCCATTCGAGGACGCGCCCGCGACCGTCGTCATCGAAATCGACGTCGATATCCGGCATGGAGATACGGTCGGGATTAAGGACACGTTCAAAGAGGAGGTCGTAACGCAGAGGATCGATACCGGTGATTCCCAAGCAGTAAGCCACCACCGAGCCGGCCACCGAGCCGCGGCCGGGGCCGACGGCCACGCCCATATTACGCGCAGCAGCGATAAAATCCTGAACGATAAGGAAATAGCCCGGAAAGCCCATGCCCCGAATAACCCCCAACTCGTAATCGATACGTTGGCGCAATTCGTCAGTGATTTGGGCATAACGTTTCTCGGCGCCGGCATAGGAGAGGGCACGCAGATAATCGTCGGGGTTGCCGTATTCATCAGGGATGGGGAAATGAGGCATGAGGGGAGGATTGTCGATGCTGTAATCCTCGATCTTTCGGGCGATTTCGAGGGTGTTGCGCAACGCTTCGGGAACGTCGGCGAAGATGGCGTTCATCTCGGCGGTGGTCTTCATCCACTCCTGTTTGCTGTAACGCATACGGTTAGGATCGTCGAGGTCGCGGCCGGTACTCAGGCAGATAAGACGGTCATGAGCTTCGGCGTCGTCCTCGTCAACGAAATGAACGTCGTTGGTAGCCACGAGCCTGACACCGTGCTTTTCGGCAAACTCCATCAGCACGGCATTGACCTCCATCTGTTTGGGGTACACTTCAATGTCAGCGGTAGAGTCGGTGGTCCGGTGGCGTTGCAATTCGAGGTAAAAATCGTCACCGAAGAGGTTCTTGAACCACAGCAGGCTTTCCTCTGCTTGGTCGCGTTTACCGGCGCTGATGAGGCGGGGCAGTTCGCCGCCGAGACAGGCACTGGTGACGATAAGGCCTTCATGATAGCGGGACAGCAGCTCGCGGTCCATGCGGGGGCGGCCGTAGAACCCTTCTGTCCACGAGAGGGAAACGATTTTGATAAGGTTGCGGTACCCTTGAAGATTCTTGGCCAGAAGGAGCAGATGCCGGCCGCTGAGGTCTTCCTTACCCTCTTTTTTCAACCGTCCGTTGGGAGCGCAGTAACATTCGCAGCCGATGATAGCCTTGAGCGGCGGCCGGCCTTCGGGGAGTTTGGCGTTATGCTTGTGGACTTTATTGACGAACTCCTTGATTCCGAACATATTACCATGGTCGGTGATAGCCAGGGCAGGCATCCCGTCGGCGATAGCCTTGTCGATGAGAGCATCAATGGATGCCTGTCCGTCGAGAAGCGAATACTGGGTATGTACATGCAGATGCACAAAAGGTTCCATAGCGCCAATCCGTCAAATTATCTTCAAATTGAGGTGCGCAAGGTACGAAGATTGCGGGAAAAATGTCACCTTTGCAACCCATGGGTGGGTTACATGTGATTACTCCCGTCAGGGATGCGGTAGACTTGACTTTCGAGACGGTGCAGGCCGTGCTGGCCTCGCAGGGAGGGGTAGTGTCGCGTTATACCTTGTATGACGACTTCAGCTCTCCCGAGAGTGCCGCCCGTCTGAAATGGGGGGCGGAGACTTTCGGTTACGTATTGGTGCGCCTCTCGGAGCTGACGGCGCACCGTCCGCCCAATTACCTGTTAGCCTTGCAGTTGGCACAGCAAGAGGCATTGGCGCAAGAGGCGGCGTTATGTATCGTGGAATCGGACGTGGTGGTACAGCCGGATACGCTCCGGCGGCTCTTCGAAGAGTCGCAACGGCGTCCGCATTGTGGCCTCGCCGCAGCGGTGACGGTGGACGAAGAAGGACATATCAACTATCCCTACCGTTATGCACGTCGTCGGCAAGGAGACTCTTTCGCGACGCGCCGCCATGTGAGTTTCTGCTGTACGGTATTGACGCCGGAGATCCTCCGCGCTTTTGATTTCGGGAAATTGGACGGCGGGAAGTCGTGGTACGACGTCACGGTGTCGCACGCCTCCTTGAAGTTAGGCTTTCGCAATTACCTCTTCGCCGACCTGCCGACGCTCCACCGGCCGCATGGCAGCCGTCCGTGGAAAGCGTTGAAATATGCCCATCCCATGCGGTATTATGTACAGAAATGGTTCTTGGGACGTGATAAAATCTGATGAAGCCGATTCGTATCATTACACCCGTTAAGGATGCTTTGGACCTGTCGCTTCGGGCGATAGAAGCGGTCTGCGCTTCGCAGTTGGACATACCTTTCACCTATACGGTGTACGACGATTTCAGCCGGCCGGAGAATGCTGCGCGATTGGATGAGGAAGCGCGCCGTCAAGGGTTCTCTCTGGTACATCTGGCAGACCTGACGACACACCCTTCGCCGAACTATCTGCTCGTCTTGCAGCGGGAACAGGCCTTGGCCTTGGCAGAGGGAGCGGCACTGTGTATCGTGGAGTCGGACGTGGTGGTGCGGCCGGACACCCTCCGGCGGATATGCGACGTAGCCGCCTCGCAGCCCGATGTGGGATTGGCAGGGGCGGTAACGACGGATCCGGCAGGTATCATCAATTACCCCTACGTTTACGCACAGGGGCGCGAAGGAGAGGTCTTCGCCACAGAAGAGTATATCAGTTTCTGCTGCACGCTGCTCTCGTACGAACTGCTGCAACGTTTCGACTTCGGGCTGCTGAACCCCGCGCGGCAGTGGCACGATGCCGTGATATCGCGCCGTTCGCTGCAATTGGGCTTACGTAACTTCCTGCTGGCAGATACGCCGGTGATTCATTTCCCGCACGGCAGCCGCCCATGGCGGCGACTCAAGGAAACGAACCGATGGCGCTATTATTTGCTCAAGTTCTCCGGACAGCTTCGCAAAGAGAATATCCGATGAGCCGTGTGGTGGTACACCCTGATTTTAAGGAACTCACGGACTTCGTAGCCGATATCCCGCAACGCTTCGATACCTTGGGAACCTCCATTCACAAGGAACGCAATGAGTTACGGGCTTGTTCTTATGGCGGGTTTCGTCTGGTGATAAAATCCTATGCCCTGCCGAATGTGGCCAACCGACTGGTATATGGCCGTCTGCGGGCTTCGAAGGCGGAACGCGCTTACCGCCATGGCTTGCTCCTTCAAAAGGCAGGCTTCGGTTCGCCGCAAC
The DNA here is from genome assembly GCA_031284275.1 of Tannerellaceae bacterium. Next base: position 3,040 of record JAITAD010000024.1, on the reverse strand, counting down.
CGGTGGCATTTGTCACGGAAAAAGGATTACTCTTCGGGCGGAGTTTTTTTGTCTCCTTGGAGTCAGCCTTGCCCTATACTTACAAGGACTTGCAGGTGCGGGACTTTCCGCGCCTGCACGATATCCTGCTTGCCGTAGCGCGGAATGCGGCAGCGTTGCACAATGCAGGCTTTCATCTGTTGGATTACTCGCAGGGAAATATCCTTTTCGACGACACGTCGGAGGAGATACGCATTGAACTGGTAGACCTGAACCGTATGTCGTTCGGCCGTGTGGGAGTGGAAACGGGTTGCAGAGACTTTCAACGTCTGGAGAAAGATACGGTGCGCCGGGAGATACTCATCGAGGAGTATCTGCGGCGACGCCTATAAGGCCCGCAAGAGGTATTTGATAAGCTTGAGGGTATAGAGGGAATCCCAAGGTGTCAGCAGAGAGGGGCGCAGGCGTTCGCGGACAATGCAGGCGAGGCTGCGACGATACCAGCGGTGCTTCAACTCGGCACGGGCGAGCATATAGGCGGCGCGGGCTTCGGCCCGACGGATATCGCGTGCCGTGCAGGCGCCGATGGCCCATGGCAGCCGGTCGCTCCACTTGCGATGGAGACGGAGGGCATCGTCGTACCAACGCCGTTCGAAGCGGCCGCAAGAAAAATGCTCAACGTCTATGGTAAAGCAGACGTAGTTACTATGGGTCAGGGCTACTTGCAGGCTGAAATGGATCTCATATTGGTTGTAAGCGGATAAGAGGGCTTCATCGTAAGGGTGTTGCTGCCAAACGTCGCGGGGGACGATGAAAGCGAAGCCGTCAAGCGCCAGGACTTGGGCGTAGTCTTCGCCATGGACATTACAGCATATCTGCTGTACATGCCCCTTACCGATATGTTGCCGCAGGCACATACGGCTGTTTTCGGCAGTGCTCTCCCAACCGGAAAGGGTACGGGTCTTCAAGGTAGAGCCGGCAAAACCAACGACGCCGGCCTGTGGGTTGGCGCCATAGAAATCGACCAGAATACGCCCCCAGTCAGAGGTATAAATGTGAATATCCTCATGCAGAAAGGCGATGTAACGGCCTTGGCTCAGGCGGGCATAGTGATTGTAAAGCCGACAAAGCCCCCATTGGGTATGGCGGTTATCATGTATCCATATCTCGTGAGGAACCCCTATCGTCTGCTCAATATTGTCCCGCAAAGCTTGGCTCAGCTCAGGTTTTACGGAGGCAATCACTACGCTTATCATCATTTCCTTTTACCGTACGATTTCTATTTCCGTTCTGCTTGGTGAAGAGTCCTCGTCCTCTTCGTTTTTGCGGACACAAAGGTAACTGCTTATTCGAAACACACTTAAATATCCTGTAAAAACAACTAACGAGTTGAAACAAAACGCTACGTAGACCGCTATGCCTTGTCGGCCTGCGCCCCCCCCCCTTTATCATACCGCTATCGTTAGGCATACACAGGGCAGCCATTGCAAAAAACCGTCAAGTTTACCGATTTGAACGCTAATTTATCGCAAAATTATTCAACATATTAAAATATCCGCCGATCGAGGGAAGCGGAAATTGAAGAATATTGTCGGCTTAGGAGGATATAAAGTGTCATTTTGTATAATTTCATAGCGTTATACCCATTGACGTTATGGTATAACGACCATTTTTACGACCATAGGACACGTTTTGTGCGGAAAATATTTGCAAACGTCAAATACACCCTCTACTTTTGCCGCCATGAAAACTTATCCTCTGTTTCTCTTATTAACTCTCTTAAAAGTTTAGGTATTATGAAGCAACAGATTTTGCAGTGCGCTTTCGGGCGCAGGGTCGCCATGGGTAGCATGGCCGTGCTCACCGCACTGCAGACCTTGCCCGTAGCAGGCCAGGACTATAGGGAGGACTATACCCCAACGCCACCGGTGATAGACCCCAACATCAATATGGATGTTCCACTGCCTACACTGTCACCTTCCGGCGGCGCCCCCTTCTACGAATGGGAGGGTGCGGAGATGTACAGGGACAGTGCCATTTTCGAAAACGACCCTGCCGATCCTCCCCTCGTCACCTACGAAATGTTGGATGGGAAGCAGGGCGCCGTCATCAATCTGGATAATTGCGACCCGACGAAGCATTATCCGACTTTCGGCGCTATCGGCGAAGGATTGCGGTTATCTCATAGAGATGTTTTTCCGTATCAGGGGGTTCAATGGCATGGATATTCCAGTGAGCATGTCGTTAACCCGGGACATTGGGATGGATGGATTGGGGTAAGCAGCGCCACCGGCGAAGTGCTCTCCAGCAGCAGCGAGGGTACCGACGACCTACTGCGCCAGAGCGCTTTCAGAAACCTCACTTTCGAAAATAGCCATAACAGCACGCTCGGTGAACAACTGCATGCGGCTTACTTACACAAGTTCCCCTCCATCAACGAGTGGGCATTACGGAACTCCTTACACATCTCCGGTTCACACCCTGACGTGACGAGCATCTATCTGGGCACTATCCTCCTCCACAAGGTCATTCTGGATAACCTTATCCTGCCTTGCGACGGGAAGCAGTACAGAAGCCTCTGTATCAGCACGGGCATCCCATGGTGGGCTACCGAAGCGGCGCCTCCCATTGATATCGAACTGATCGGTACCACACGCCTCGAAGGCGTCTACGGCCTTTGGGTGGGATGCGGCAGCCGATCATACAAGGCACGTGTGTATTACGACGATGACGCAGACGGGATACCTGACGGCTATACCGAGTATCCGGAGGAGGGAAGGGATAACCTCTTAGATGTAATAAACATCGTAGAGATAACGCCGCCCGCCGAATACGGCATCGGGCGGTTCACGCTGCACGGCGACAGCCTCATCGCACGCTTCCCCAAGACCGGCAGAGGCGCCTACTACGAGCAGGGCTGCGGCAAAGGTATCACTTTCACGGACGACTATTTGACGATAGAGAGCTGTTACCTGGAGGTGCAGGGGCATGTGCAGGCAGGCAAAATCACGGTGAAGGACGGCGTCGTCACGGCCGTCGACCCCGTTTGGATAGACGACTA
>JAITAD010000010.1 GCA_031284275.1 Tannerellaceae bacterium | reverse complement strand
TTTGAAGAGAATATTGCCGGCGAAATCGGCAGAAACCACTTTGGACAACCCTGAAAAAGTACCTGCCTTTACTGCTATCGCAACATCCTTATGTCCTTCAAAAACAAGTTGGGTAAAGTTTGAACCGGTGAATGCCCCCTCCTCAACCGACACATCAAAGAGGGTAAGACTACTCGACACACCATTACCATTTGGCGCTGATCGTACAAAAGCGCCGCTCTTGATGGATACCGACGTACCACCGACAGCTTCAATTCCAACCAATGTTAAGCTTCCACAATCAGCGAAAGCATCCGCAAGAATCTCCAAAGCCCCCCCTTCTTGCTTTCTTATAAGCAAAGATGATATCTGCGTCCCTTGAAAAGCGGGGCCGATATGCTCAATACTTCCCGAAATATTGATATCTCCCCCCAATTTTGTCCCGACGAAAGCGTGCGCACCTATCGCTTTCAGAGATGTGGGAAAGACTCCCTCCCCCGTATTTTCCAAAGAAATCTTCGATAGACCCATACATTCGTAAAAGGCATAACTATCAATGGTGTCTACCTTTGAATCATCAGCGAAAGTTACGTGCGTGATAACACATTTCCAGAAAGCCCTCGAGCTGATTTTCGTGACTGCGTACTTCTTTTGCTCCGAGTTTTCTGTCCACTCAAACCCCGCAGGGATATATAATGAACCCATAATTCCATAAGCCGGTACGTCTTGCGCATAATTTTTGGCTATAACGGCAAGTTTCCCCTCATTTCCATCAACGGATTCCTGAATAACCTCGTAACGAAGTTCAATCCCGCCACCGGAAGGGGTAATATCGTAGTAACCATCCGCTGTTTTCGTGGGGGTTGTTGTCGGCGATTCGTAAGGAACCGCATAGCCCGACACTGCCGGAATAAGGGCGAACACGGAGGCGAGGAGAAGAGATGCTACTTGCTTCATCGTTTCAATATGCTATAGTATACTTTAACAAGACACTAATCAAGCCATAACTCGCCGCGAAGTTAATCCCTTTTCCAGATGTACAACACCTTACCCGCAAAAAAATTATGGGTCGGGGTTAAGGGAAAAAGTTATCTTTGCGGCCGATTAAAGGGACACAAGGGATAAAAGCGAAGTAATAAAAAGCACAGTATGGTATTGAATATTATTGTCTTAGCTAAACAGGTGCCCGATACGAGGAACGTCGGCAAAGATGCCATGAAAGAGGACGGTACCGTGAATCGCGCCGCACTGCCGGCCATCTTCAACCCCGAAGATTTGAACGCTCTGGAGCAGGCCCTGCGCCTCAAAGAAGCCCATCCGGGCACAACGGTATCTCTGCTTACCATGGGGCCTTCGCGAGCGGCTGACATTATTCGCGAAGGGCTTTTCCGCGGCGCCGACGGCGGCTTCCTCCTCAGCGGGCGCGCCTTTGCCGGCGCCGACACGCTGGCGACCTCCTACGCCTTGGCGACGGCCGTCAAGAAAATCGGCCGTTACGACCTGATCCTCTGTGGACGCCAAGCTATTGACGGAGACACGGCGCAAGTAGGCCCACAGGTGGCCGAGAAAATCGGCCTGCCACAGGTCACCTACGCCGAAGAGATCCTCGGCATCGCCGACGGTAAGGCTACCGTCAAACGCCGTCTCGAACGGGGTACGGAAGTGGTATCCTGCCGCCTGCCTGCCGTAGTGACGGTGAACGGCAGTGCCGCCGCATGTCGCCCCCGTAACGCCAAACATGTGCAGAAGTATAAATACGCCCGTACGGAGACCGAAAAGAAAGAAGAGGATGGCGTAACTTTCCCCGAACTGTACCAAAACCGAAGCTACCTCAACATCACGGAGTGGAGTGTCGATGACGTGCAAGCCGACACCACCCTCTGCGGCCTCTCCGGCTCTCCGACAAAGGTGAAAAAGATAGAGAACGTCGTCTTCCAAGCCAAAGAGAACCTTACTCTCGAAGCCACCGATACGGCCATCGACGACCTCATGAAAGAACTCATCTCCAATCATACGATAGGATAAACACAGATACAGAACGATGAACAACCTCTTTGTATATTGCGAAATAGAAGAAGGAGTGGTGGCCGACGTGAGCCTCGAACTGCTCACCAAAGGCCGTACGCTGGCCACGACGTTAGGATGCGCCCTTGAGGCCATAGCTATCGGCAGCGGATTGGAACGTATCGGGGAGCAGGTCTTCCCCTACGGGGTAGACAAACTGCACCTCTTCGACGACAAACGTCTCTATCCATACACCTCCCTCCCGCATACCGCCATTCTGGTCAAGCTGTTCGGCGAAGAGAAGCCGCAGATTGCCCTTATGGGCGCTACCTGCATCGGGCGCGACTTGGGGCCACGCGTATCTTCGGCATTAGGCAGCGGACTGACGGCCGACTGCACCGCACTGGAAATCGGCGACCATGAAGAGAAAAAGGAAGGTAAAGCCTATCACAACCTCCTCTACCAAATACGTCCTGCTTTCGGAGGCAACATCGTGGCGACGATCGTCAATCCCGAATGTCGCCCCCAGATGGCTACCGTCCGCGAAGGGGTGATGAAGAAAGAGATTTTCGATGCCCGACACAAGGGGACGGTTGTGCACCACGAAGTGCAACAGTATGTCACGGCAACGGACTTCGCCGTCGAAGTTATCAGCCGTCGGATGGAGAAGAGCAAGGCCAATATCAAGGGCGCACCTATTATCATAGCAGGCGGTTACGGCGTAGGTTCGAAAGAGGGGTTCGGGCTGCTCCACGAGCTGGCGGGCGTCATCGGCGGAGAAGTCGGCGCCTCACGTGCCGCCGTGGATGCCGGTTTCGCCGAGCATGACCGACAAATCGGGCAAACGGGTGTCACCGTGCGCCCCAAGCTGTACATCGCCTGCGGCATATCGGGACAAATACAGCATATCGCAGGGATGCAGGAGAGCGCCATTATCATCTCGGTAAACAGTGACCCCGCCGCTCCCATCAACGCCATCGCCGACTACGTCATCACGGGGACGGTGGAAGATGTTCTCCCCAAAATGATCAAATATTACAAGAAGAACACCAAATAAAACTGAGAACGATGGCAAATTACTACTTGGATACGCACGAATACCGACACCATCTGCAACATCCGCTCATGCGCCGCATCGTGGAGCTTAAAGAGCGGGATTTCGCCGACAAAGCGACGGTAGACTATGCCCCCCAGAACTTTGAAGATGCGATGGACAGCTACGACAGAGTACTGGAAATCGTGGGTGAGATTTGTGCGGAAACGATAGCCGCCAATGCCGAAGAGGTAGACCACGAAGGCCCGACGGTAACGAACGGCCGTGTCACCTATCCTTCCGGCACGCAACGCAACCTCGACGCCGTACGCCATGCCGGATTGTCGGGCATCGCCATGCCACGCCGATACGGCGGCCTCAACTTCCCCATCGTACCTTATATTATGGTAGCCGATCTGGTGTCGCGCGCCGACGCCGGTTTCGAGAACCTCTGGGGGTTACAGGACTGTGCCGAGACACTTTACGAGTTCGGTAACGAAGACCAGCGCCAACGTTTCATCCCTCGCGTCTGTTCCGGAGAAACGATGTCGATGGACCTTACCGAGCCGGATGCCGGTTCCGACCTCCAAGCCGTCGCCCTTCGGGCTACGTGGTCTGAAAAAGACGGCTGCTGGCTGCTCAACGGCGTCAAACGTTTCATCACCAACGGCGATTCCGACATTCATCTCGTGCTCGCACGTTCGGAAGAGGGCACGAAAGACGGCCGCGGGCTGTCGATGTTCATCTACGACAAACGCCAGGGTGGCGTCAACGTCCGCCGCATTGAGAACAAGTTGGGGATAAAAGGGTCGCCTACGTGCGAGTTGGTCTACAAAAACGCACACGCCGAGCTGTGCGGCGAACGCCGGTTAGGGTTGATAAAATATGTCATGGCGCTCATGAACGGCGCACGTCTGGGTATCATCGCCCAGTCAGTAGGCCTGAGCGAAGCCGCTTACCGCGAAGCTTATGTTTACGCTCGCGAACGCCGGCAATTCGGCAAGGCCATCATCGAGTTCCCCCCGATATACGAGATATTGACGCTCATGCGCGCCCGTACCGATGCCTCCCGTTCCATGCTCTACGAGACGGCGCGTTTCGTAGACATCTACAAAGCGTTGGAAGATATCGCCCGCGAACGCAAGCTGACCGCCGAAGAAAAAGCCGAACTCAAGAAATACAGCCGTCTGGCCGACGCTTTCACCCCTATGGGCAAAGGCATCTCCTCTGAATATGCCAACCGTAATGCTTACGACGCCATCCAGATACACGGCGGATCCGGTTTTATGAAAGACTACGCTTGCGAACGCCTCTATCGCGACGCCCGCATCACGAGCATCTACGAGGGAACGACGCAACTGCAAGTCGTGGCTGCCATCCGTTACGTGACCAACGGCTTCTACCTCGAAGTACTGCGCGAATATGAGCAGGTCGCCTGCCGCCCCGAACTCGCCGATCTGCGCAGCCGCCTGAAAACGATGACGGATATTTACGAAAAGTTGGTGAAGGAGGTCACAGAAACGAAGGATGACGAATGGATCACTTTCCATTCGCGTCGGCTCGTGGAGGCAGCCGCTCATTGCGTCTTCGGCCATCTGTTGGTAAAGGACGCCGACAGCGACGAGCGTTTCCTCCCCTCAGCCATCGCCTACATTGCTTACGGGCAGGCCGAAGTAGACGCCATCAAGAGTTACATCACCCATTCCGGCGATGCCACGACGTTGCTTCCCCATTTCCGCAAAGCCTAACCATCCGCAAGGGAGGGCACGATGGACTACGGTTTCGTCAAGGTAGCCGCCACCGTACCGCACGTTCGGGTGGCCGACTGCGCACACAACGTGGAGCGTATCGCCGCCATGGTGTACCGTGCAGAAGCCGAAGGAGTACAGGCGTTGGTTTTTCCGGAGTTGTGCGTGACAGCTTACACGTGCATGGATCTCTTCGCTCAGGAGACGCTGCTCCACCGTGCCGAAGAAGCGTTACTCCACTTGGCAGAAACGACGAAAGACACAGACCTGTTCTTCGTCGTCGGCGCACCTCTCCGTACGGAGGGTGGGTTGGCGAACGCCGCCGTCGCCTTTCGGCACGGACATATCCTCGGTGTAGTTCCAAAAAGTTTCCTTCCCTCGGCAGGCGAGTTTCAGGAGAGCCGATGGTTCACGCCGTCCGCCGAGTTACAGGGGAGGCGAACGAGAATCGGGCGGCGGAGTTATCCGTTGGGGCGTGACCTGCTGTTCGCCGTCGGTCGCAGTATCATCGGCATCGAGCTGTGCGAAGACCTCTGGGCGCCCTCGCCGCCTTCGGCGCGGTTGGCGATGCGGGGGGCGAACATCATCCTGAACCTCTCGGCCAGTAATGAGCTGATCGGTAAAGAAGCTTATCGACGGCAACTCGTGGCGCAACAGTCGGCACGCTGTCTGGCGGGTTACGTCTATACCTCTTGCGGAACAGGTGAATCTTCGACCGACATGGTCTTTGCCGGACATGCTCTGATAGCCGAGAACGGCGTCATACTCAAAGAGTCCGAACGTTTCTCTACCGACGAACAGTTCATCGCCTGCCAGATAGATATTGAAAACTTACAGCACGACAGGCTGACAAGCTCTACTTTCTTCAAAGCCGAATCCGGCGCACCGGCAGGCAACGTCCTCCCACCGCACCGCATCGACACCAAGGTCCGCGAAGTTTCCGCCCAACGCCCTTTCCACCTCGAACGTACAGTCAGCCCCCACCCTTTCATCCCGGCCGAAGGGGCGGAAGAGCGGTGGGAAGATATCGTCAGGATGCAGGTGTCCGGATTGGCGCAACGCCTGCGCCATACGGGTGTGGCAACGGCCGTCGTGGGGGTATCTGGCGGCTTGGACTCCACCCTTGCGCTGTTGGTGACGGTGCAGGCTTTCGACTTGTTGCACCGCCCGCGCACACAAGTGACAGGCGTCACCTTACCGGGGCCGGGCACCAGCGAGCGTACCCATGCCAACGCTGTCAAGCTGATCCGCTCGCTCGGCGCCGGCCTGAAAGAGATAGACATCCGCCAAGCCTGCCTCGTACACTTTCATGACATCGGCCATGACCCGAACAACCACGACACGACTTTCGAGAACGTTCAGGCGCGGGAACGGACACAGATACTCATGGATATCGCCAACGTCGCCAACGGCCTTGTCGTAGGGACGGGCGACCTCTCGGAACTGGCGCTCGGATGGGCTACCTACAACGGAGACCACATGTCGATGTACGCCGTCAATGTCGGTATCCCCAAAACGCTCGTTCGCCATCTTGTACACTGGGTGGCTACACATCGCACCGACGAGGCGACACGACAGACTCTCCTTGACATCATCGACACTCCCATCAGCCCCGAGCTGCTGCCAACCTCCGCCGAAGGCGTTATCGCACAACGGACGGAAGACCTCGTCGGCCCTTACGAACTGCACGATTTCTTTCTCTACCATTTCCTGCGTTTCGGCGCCCGCCCGTCAAAAATCTTCCTGTTAGCGCAAAAGGCTTTCGACGGTGTCTACGATGCCGAGACCATCCGGCGTTGGATGGCCGTCTTTTTTCGCCGTTTCTTCCACCAACAGTTCAAACGCAGTTGTCTGCCCGACGGGCCGAAGGTCGGCTCTATCAGCCTCTCGCCGCGCAGCGATTGGCGTATGCCCAGCGATGCCTCCGCCGATGAGTGGCTCGCTGAGGTGGAACAACTGAAAAGTTCGTAAGTTTGCCCCATGTACAAGAAAGGTATCTATCAGGAAAGCGACAGCATGAGCGGGCTTATCTGCGGGAACTACCCGATGCTGTTGGTCATGGGGCGTTTCGGCATATCGCTCGGCTTCGGCGAACGTAACATAGGAGAGGTCTGTCGCCGGAACAAGGTGGACACGCGGACGTTCCTGACGGTGGTCAATTTTCTGGCCGAGGGAGTGCCGAGTACGGACTTCTCGCTCGAGGCCCTCATGAACTACCTCCACAACGCCCACAACTATTTTCTCAACTTCCGCCTCCCGCGCCTGCGAACAAGGCTGGGCGAGGCATTGAAAGACAGTCCCTCGGAAGTGTTTTTCGCTATCTGTAACTTCTTCGACGAATACATCAGCGAAGTGCACAAGCACATGTCCTACGAGGAAAAAACGGTCTTCCCCTACGTCCGCGCACTCCTCAGCGGTGAGAAAAAACCGCACTACAACATCGCTATCTTCACCCGCCGGCACGACAGGATAGAAATGAAGATGGAAGATTTGAAAAACCTGCTCATCAAATATTATTCCGGCACGGCGTCGGATAATCTGAACAGTGTCCTTTACGGCATCTTCGCCACCGAAGACGATCTGGCCTCCCACAACCGCGTCGAAAACGACCTCTTCGTCCCTGCCATCCGGAAATTGGAATTGGGTTTGGCCGGAGATGCATCCGGCAACTAACCCCCTACCCTACTCCTTTCCGCCATGCTTACGCAGAAACTCGGACAAAAGCTACAGCAGCGGCTCTCCCCGCAACAAATCCTCACCTCGCGCCTGATGGAATTGCCGGCCGTCGAGTTGGGGGAACGCATTCGCGAAGAATTGCAAAACAACCCCTCACTCGAAGAAGGGGTCGAAGCGCAGGAGAATGCACAAGCAGATGAATATGCTGAAAATCCGGAAGATACCCTGCAATCCGACAACGAAGAACAGGACTTCTCCCTTGACGACTATATGCAGGAAGACGATATCCCCGGCTACCGCCTGCAAGAGTTGTCCGATCGGACGGAAAGGAGAGAACCGCCGGTGTCGTCGGGGCAATCATTGGGGGAATATCTCCGGCAACAACTCCATCTGCGCGATTTGCAGGAAGATGACCTGCGGATTGGCGAATATATCATCGGCAGCTTGGACAGCGATGGTTACCTGCGCCGCGGCGTGCAGGAGATAGCCGATGATATGACACTCCAGACGGGGCAGGAGATCAGTTCCGACGAGGTGTATCGGATACTCGGCGTAGTGCAAGACCTCGACCCCGCAGGTATCGCCGCCGCCGACCTGCGCACCTGCCTGTTGCTGCAACTCAAAAAGAAAGAGCGGACTCCCTCCGTTTCCATAGCCATCACACTACTCACCCGTTTCTTCAACGACCTCTCCAACAAACGCTTCGATCGTATTGCCCAAGCTTTGGGACTTGACGACAGGGATATCTTCCAAGCCGCCGTCCGCGAAATCACTTCCCTCAATCCTCGTCCCGGTAACGCATGGGACAACAACTTCATGGATGCCGCCGGCGTCGTTATTCCCGACTTCGTCGTCGAAACCCATAACGGGGAGCTGACCCTTACTCTCAACCGGCGCGATATCCCCTCTCTGCACATCAGCCGCGAATTCGCCGAGTTGCTCAAAGACTTTTCCGGCAAAACCGCCGGAGGCGACCCCAAAAGCCTCGAAGCCGCTCGATTCATCAAGCAAAAACTTGACTCCGCACGTTCATTTATCAGCGCCCTCGAACAGCGCCATGTTACCCTGCAACGTACTATGGAGGTGATACTTCTCCTGCAACGCGACTTCTTCCTCACAGGGAGACCATCCGATATCCGCCCAATGATTCTCCGCGACGTCGCCGAACGTGCCGGATTGGACATTTCCACCATCTCACGCGTGAGCAACAGTAAGTACGTCCAAACCGCTCACGGTATCTACCCGCTGAAACATTTCTTTTCCGACTCGTTACGTACCGACAACGGCGAAGAGGTATCCACCCGCGCCGTCAAAACCCTTCTGCGCGAACTTATCGACGGGGAAGACAAACGTTCTCCTCTGGCCGACGACAAGTTGGTAACCCTTTTGAAAACCAAAGGGTACCTCATCGCCCGCCGCACCGTAGCCAAATATCGGGAACAGCTCGGCCTCCCCACCGCCCGCCTCCGAAAAGCCTTGTAGCCCGCTCCCTCCCTTTCCATAAAAGGGGATATTTCGTATCTTTGTCTCCATAACAATGGCGAAATATGCTGACAGCGGAAGAAATAAAGTCGATAGCGGCCAGTGGTGCAGGTTACAATGCCGAATTCATGGTGGCTGTTCCATCGAATGTGCGCGAATTGTCGCAGTCGGTGTGTGCTTTCGCCAACAGCGGAGGCGGCTATATCCTCATAGGAATAGATAACAACGATCATATCGTCGGGACTAAAATAGACAACGCCAAACGTTCGGCCATACAGAATGCAATAAGAGACATATCTCCGATAGTGAAGGCGGATGTCTATGAGGTGGATGTGGAAGGGAAACCTGTCTGGGTATTGGATGTAAGCGACGGTAACGACAAGCCTTACATAAGTTCGGGAGCTATCTATCTGCGCGAAGGAGCGATATCTCAGAAATTGACGACAGCGGAAGAGATACGAAGCCTGTTCCAAATCAATCATCGGGTATATTTCGACGATGTCCCCTGCCGCCGTTTCGATACGAAAAAAGATTTGGACAAAAACAATTTCGGGGATTTTTTACAATTGTCATCCATCTCGGGAATCGTCTCCACAGAGCAAATATTGAGAAACTTGCGCGCATATGAGGAATCAGGAGAGTTAAAAAACGGCGCAGTCCTGTTTTTCGGTCAGGAACCGGAAACATACTTCCCGCAGGCAATAGTGCGTTGCGTACGTTTCAAAGGGATAAACAAAGTCCACATCATAGACGATAAACGTTACGGCGGTCCCCTCTATCGACAATACACCCAAGCAGAAGCCTGGATAAAGGATAAGTTGGAGGTTTCGTACATTATATCGGGTACAGGCCCCCGAAAAGAAGTATGGGAAATACCTTTGACCGTGTTTAAGGAAGCCCTCATCAATGCGCTGTCCCACCGTGATTACTGTGAACAGGGAGCAGTAACGATGGTAGAGATGTATGACGACCGCATAGAAATATCCAATCCCGGAGGGTTACTCTCGGGGGTAAAGTCGTCGTTCGGATGGAAAAGTATGACACGTAATCCCTTGATATTTGGCCTCTTTACCCGTATGAATCTGGTGGAACAGGTAGGTTCGGGTGTCCCCCGTATGCGTGAAGCCATGTCAGAAGCCGGACTGCCCTCCCCCGACTTTTCCGACGAAGGAATATTTTTCACGGCAGTATTCCGCCGGCCAATAAAGAAAGAAAATACAACAGATTCTACTCCATCGGAAAATGAGAATGACATAGTAAATGATGAACGAAATGGCATAGTAAATAATGCTGATGGCATAGTAAATGAGTTTAATGATCCCGTAAATAACGAAGACGTCATAGTAAATAAGTACAATGACATAGTAACTAAAGAAAATACTACTGCCCATGGTGAACGGGATAGCATAGAAAAACGTATCGTTGGCATAGTAAATGGAGAAATTGGCATAGTAAATACTGTTAATGACATAGTAAATATTGGCGATAGTATAGTAAATACGTTCTCTCTCACCGTAACCGGTGAAGGAAATCCAACAGGTGGAGAGAATAACATCGTAGATGGAGGCGATGGCATAGTAAATGACGATGCGACAGTAACTGATGAACGGAATGGTGTAGCAACAAATGGCGATGGCATAGTAAATGCAGGAATTGGCATAGTAAATAATGCTAATGGCATAGTAAATGATGATGGTGGCATAGTAACCAACATTGATGCAACCGGCAATGACGATAAAAACGATAGAGACGTACCGGATGAAATTAAAGAACTCATCTTTAAGTTAATCAGCGAAAAAGAAGGAATCGCTGCGCCGGAGATAGCGAAACATATCGGCAAAAGTTGGCGCACGACCATGCGTTACCTGAACAAACTTAAAGGAGAAAGTAGGATTGAGTTCAGGGGAGCGCCCAAAACGGGAGGTTATTACCTGAAAGTGTGACAGAAAACTTTGGTAATCCCAGATTAACTACCTTTGCGGGCGCGGACGTGCCTATTGTAGGCGGACGTATCACGGTTATGGGTAGGATAGTGGCTATCGACTATGGACGAAAACGGACGGGATTGGCGGTGACCGATCCCCGACAGATTATCGCTACGGCGCTGACGACGGTTTCGGGCGATGAAGTTTTGCCTTTTCTGCAAAAATACGCCGGACAGGAAGCCGTAGAACTCTTCGTCGTAGGCCTGCCTCGACAAATGAACGGCCAACCTTCGGAAGCCTTGCAGGGAATTGAGGCTTTCGTCGCCGGATTACGTCGTACTATCCCCGACATCCCCGTCTGTTACTACGATGAGCGTTTTACATCCCTCCTGGCCAAGCAAGCCATCCTCGCTGCGGGAGTGAAGAAGATGAAACGCCGCGAGAAAGGGCTGATCGACCGGACAGCCGCCGTCATCATCCTGCAAGATTATTTGGAATCCTTAAAGTTACGGAAATGATACTCCCCATCTATCTGGGCGGGCAGCCCGTCTTGCGGCAGGAGACTGCCGAGGTGACACAACAAACCTTCGCCTCGCAGGAAGAGTTGCAGACACTGTTGACAAACATGTTCGATACCCTGCGGCAAGCCGAAGGAGTGGGGTTGGCAGCGCCGCAAGTGGGATTGTCTTTGCGCCTGCTGGTGATCGACGCTACGGAAGTGGTAGAGGAACACCCCGAATGTAAAGGTTTCCGACGGGTGATGATCAATCCGGAAATCACCGAGCGAAGCGGTGAGGCTATCACTTTGGAAGAAGGTTGTCTGAGTTTCCCCGGCATCCACGAAAAAGTCGAACGTGCGGCGCACATACGCGTGAATTACCTCAATGAACGCTTCGAAGTGCAAAGCGAAGAGGTACACGGCTTCTCAGCCCGCATCGTGCAACACGAATGTGACCACCTCGGCGGGCACGTCTTCCTCGACCATGTCTCCCCCATTCGCCGCCAGCTCAATCAAGGCAAACTCCTTGCTCTGCGTAAAGGTACGACCCATTGCAATTATAAAGTACAACCGCCTCTGACAAAGAAAAGGAAGTGAAAATACGGCCGCAGGATGTTTACACAGCCTTGGCCTATCTGGCTGTGGCGTTGCTCATCGGGTTCTTTTTCCCGCGGGAAGGAAGTTTTCGCTACCAGTTTTTTGAAGGAAAACCCTGGCGGTACGGACTGCTGACTGCACCGAACGATTTTCCTATCTACAAACCCGACTGGCAGCTAAAGGCCGAACGCGACAGCGTCCTGCGCTTTTTCGAACCTTATTACCGCATCGATATTGAACGTGGCCTGAGAAACGTGCAACGTTTTCGGGAAGATTTCAGGGCTGACGGTGGACGGGCGATAACCCCCGAATGCAGCACCTATGTAGACCAACAACTGATACGCCTCTACCGTACCGGTATCGCCGGCATCGAGGACATGTCGGAATTACAGAAAGAAGGCAAGACACGGGTACACCTGACGGAAAACAATGTTTCGCGGACGGTACCCCTCGGTTCCATCCTGAGTGTCCGTACAGCCTATGAATCCATCATCAACAATCGCCTCCCCGGCATCAAATCATCCGAACTGCGCGCCCTCGATCTGGATGTATACCTCGTCCCCAACCTCATCTACGACGTCGATATGGCCGAGAAGGTGCAAAACGAGATGGTTGCCGACCTGTCGATATCCCACGGTATGGTGCAGGCAGGCGAGCGCATCGTCGACAGGGGAGAAATCATCGATGAACGCACTTATGCCGTGCTGCGGTCGTTGAAAATCATCCACGAGTCACACAGTGCCGGTGCAAGGGCGCAATCCATACAATCCTTAGGCGCACTGTTGCTGGTCATCGGCCTTATCCTCTGCTATTGGCTCTACTTGCGCTCTTTTCGTCGACGTATCTTCGACAGTCCCAAGCATACCCTCTTCCTCCTCCTCTGTATCCTTACCCCCTGTCTGCTCACGGAGTGGTGCATGTCCAGCGGTATGTTCAACGAGTACCTCATCCCTTACGCCGTTGTACCCATCATGGTCTGCACTTTCTTCGATGCTCGCACGGCGCTCTTCACCCACCTGATAGTCGTGATTGTATGCTCTATCATGACCCCCTTTCCGCATGAGTTTCTCCTTATGCAGGTTGCCGCCGGTATGGTGGTCAATTATGCCCTGGCCGACCTCTCGGAACGTTCCCAACTCCTGCGTTGCGCCGCTTTCATCCTGCTGGCCTACGTAGTGGTTTACACATCCCTGTATATCTACCAGCAGGGCGATATTTCGAAGATCAACACCACCATGTACCTCTACCTCACCCTCAACTTCGTCCTGCTGATGTTTGTTTACCTCCTGATATACATCCTTGAAAAGCTCTTCGGGTACATATCCCCCATCACCCTTGTCGAACTTTCCAACATCAATAACCCCATCCTGAAACAGCTCTCCGAAAACGCACCCGGAACTTTTCAACACTCTATCCAAGTATCCATTCTCGCCTCCGACGCAGCCTCGAAGATAGGCGCCAACCCCGCCTTTGCACGTACCGGCGCCATGTATCACGATATCGGCAAGATGACCAACCCGGCGTTCTTCACCGAGAATCAGCACGAGACCAACCCTCATGACCGACTTACTCTCGAACAAAGCGCTTCGGTCATCATCCGCCACGTGACCGAAGGCATACGCATCGCCCACAAGGCGAACATTCCCGAAACCATCATCGATTTCATCCGTACCCACCACGGCACCGGAAAAGCCCGATACTTCTATAACTCCTACCGTAATGCACATCCGGGTGAGCCTGTTCCCGAAGACTCTTTCACCTATCCGGGTCCTAACCCTTTCTCCAAAGAAACCGCTGTCCTCATGATGGCCGACGCCGTAGAAGCCTCTTCGCGCAGCCTCAAAGAATACACGGCGGAAAACATCAGCCGACTCGTCGATAAGATTATCGACGGACAAATCGCCGAAGGACTCCACCAACATACCCCGCTAACGTTCGACGACATCCAACAAATCAAACAGGTCTTCTGCGAGAAACTCCAGACCATGTATCACACCCGCATCAGTTACCCCGAAATAAACAAGTGAACATGTGTGGAAAAAATGCCGGCAAACAGCAACGGCGCACCACAAAATAACTACCTTTGGCGCAAGGTGACCCAAACTGAAACCGCTCACAACGACTTAACTAAGGCAGGCTATCATGATAACACACACACGGACGATGAAAAGATTCTCGGCGTTGGTAACGTTAGCGGGAGGCATCCTCGTAGCAGGCAGCTTATGCGAAGCTCAGACAACGCACACGAGAACAGCCTACCCCGCCGTTTACGCCAACGATGAGTGGTCTCATTTCTCGGAAAAGACCACCTTGTCCGAACACCTCTATACAACCCCCGACAAGACGCCGATACCCCTCGTTGCTCGCGATGCGGAAGGCCATTATGAAGGACACACCCACAACTATTTCGCTCTTTATTATCGCTATTGGACATTTATCATTGAGCAACTCCCCGTCTCCGCCTTGATACAGTCAGAGCGCCTTTGGCGAGTGCTTATCGCCTACAACAACAAGCGGAATATCGCTACTTTCAATGAGGAACAGGAGCATGCCACCCTGACAGGATTCGCCGGCAAATATCCCGCCCGATATCTGTCCAATGTAGATATGGCCAATGGTGCATTGGTGCCCTACGGGATAGTTAAGGATAGTGACCTTCAACGTTACGACATCACCCGTTTCACCGAGATGCAGATGCTTTGGTTTCTCGCCAAGTTCTCCACTTCGTTTAACAGCATGATATGGTCTTTTATCTCTCCCTACGGTAGCACTCTGCCGGCAGGCGCTAATCCCGACTACATGATAGGAGAGTTTCTGTCTCAGCACGAAGCTGCCGAACTCCCTTTCATGCCCCTCGCCATTCCTCCGAAAACTTATACCCCGAAAGCCGCCGTCACCCCACCGTCCTCCTCCTACGCTCACCTCTTCAGTAACAGCCACCCCAAAACTTCCCAACTTTACGCCGAGGTCCCTCCTCCCTTCGTTTCCGAATGGGTATCTCTCGCCCCCAATCTGCTTCCGGTCACGCAATTTTTAGGAACCCTGATACACCGAGAAAACGAAACGTTGTACAGTTACAGTACTACAGATGTTTATGCCTTACTGTACAATCATTGGCTTTTTGCCTTCTGCCGCATCGCTTCAAACGACCCAACCAGCAGTCATAGCGGTTCCTATCGACTGATCGCCAAACGTTATAACGCCAAGCAAACCCTTTCTGTGAACAATTTCATTGTAGAACTCACCGACAATGCTCCTTTCCTTGACCATCTCAACCCTACCGGTTCCACCTCCGCCTCCACCCTGCAGAACGCCTCCGGCTTTGTCCGTATCACCGATGCCGCCGACTACATCGTCCAACATTACGACATCACCAAGCTTGACATTACCCGGCTGCTTTATCTCATCGCCCGATACGGTAACCATGGAGAGAAGTGGAACGAAGCCGTCGGCGACAATCTCTGGAAGTACTACCTCTCTCCCGGTCTCACCCTTGATGAGTTCCTCAACTTCTATAGTTTCGACGAAAATTCCTCTGTTTTCTCCCTCCGTCCACCTTCCTCCCATTGGCCGTCCGCTCCTTTTATCCCTATCAAGTAACACGATCCCTTTCTCCTCTCTGACAACGCTACAAGATGGAAAAAATCAAGTTTTTACCCTTTCTGATCGCCTTGACCATGATCACCGCTTGCCATCCGAAAGACAAACCCCTTGGTTCGGGAATTGACGTCACCAACCTCGACACTACCGTTGCGCCGGGCGCCGACTTCTTCCAATACGCCTGCGGCGGATGGATGGACAAGAATCCCCTCACCGCCGAATATGCCCGTTTCACCTCTTTCGACAAGCTGGCCGAAAGTAACCGTATGCAACTGAACACCCTCATTGAGACCATCGCCGCAGGAACGCATGAACAGGGAGATATCGAACAGAAGATCGCCGATGTCTACAATCTGGCTATGGACAGCGCCAAGCTCAACAGCGAAGGTTATACTCCCATAGCCCCCCGATTGGCAGAACTCGCCAAGTTCTCCGACCGTGAAGCCTTCTCTACCCTTATCCCCGCCCTGCTCTCTGCCGGCGTAAATGCCTATTTCATCATCTATGTGGACGCCGACCCCGAAAACAGCGCCGTCAACCTCCTCCAGACTTATCAGGGTGGTATCAGCCTGCCTCAACGCGATTACTACCTCGACGAAGACGAAAACACTACCCGTATCCGTGACAAATATCGGGCGCACGTCACCCGGATGTTCGAACTCACCGGTTTTGATGCCGCCCAAGCCCGCCGGAACATGGAAGCCGTCCTGCGCATAGAAACCCGTTTGGCACGGGTTGCCTATGACAACGTGAAACTGCGTGACCCTTATGCCAACTATAACAAAGTTTCCGTCGCTACCCTGCAAGAGATGGTCCCCGCTATCAATTGGCCTGTCTTTTTCGCACAACTCGGACTGGAAACGGTTCCGGCGGAGGTCAATGTTTCGCAAAAAGAATCCCTCCTCGAAGTCGGCGCTATCCTCGCCACCGAACCTGTTGAGAGTCATATCGCCTACCTGCAATGGAAGCTCATCAACCATGCCGCCGGTTACCTGAGCGACGAACTCTACGCCGAACATTTTGACTTCTACGGCCGTACGCTTTCCGGTAAGGAAGAACCCAAACCGCGATGGAAACGCGCCGTCGATGCCGTCAACGATATACTCGGCGAAGCCGTCGGACAGATGTACGTCAAAGCTTACTTTTCCCCCGCCGCCAAGGAGAGGATGATCAAACTCGTCACCAACCTGCGGGAAGCTCTCGGCCAACGTATACAGTCCCTCTCGTGGATGAGTGACGAAACAAAAAGCAAGGCACAGGAAAAACTCGCCACTTTCTACGTCAAGATAGGTTACCCCGACAAGTGGAGAGATTATTCTGCCCTTGACGTCCATCGTGACAGCTACTATGACAACATCGTCCGCGCCACCCAATTCGAGTTTGCCTACATGATGGCCAAAGCCGGCAAACCCGTCGATAAAGACGAGTGGTTGATGACGCCCCAAACCGTCAATGCTTACTACAATCCCGCTACCAACGAGATATGTTTCCCCGCCGGTATCCTCCAATATCCTTTCTTTAGCATGGAAGCCGATGACGCTTTCAACTACGGCGCTATCGGTGTCGTCATCGGCCACGAGATGACCCACGGCTTTGATGACCAAGGGCGGCAATACGACAAAAACGGTAATCTCTCCGACTGGTGGACAGAGGAAGATGCAGCCCGTTTCAATGAGCGCGCCCAAGTGATGGCCGACTATTTCGATGCCATTGAAGTAGCGCCCGGCGTCCACGCCAACGGTCGATTCACCCTCGGTGAGAATATCGCCGACTACGGCGGCCTGCAAGTATCTTTCCAAGCTTTCCAAACCGCCACTGCCGCCGCCCCTCTTGACATTAAGGACGGGTTCACCCCCGAACAACGTTTCTTCCTCGCCTATGCCACCGTATGGGCCGGTAATATCCGCCCCGAAGAGATACTCGTACGTACCAAGTCCGACCCCCATTCCCTCGGCCGCTGGCGTGTCAACGGCGCCCTTCCCCACATCCCTGCATGGTACGACGCTTTCAACATCTCCGAAGATTCTCCCCTGTATCTTCCCCCCGCCCGCCGCACCGCTATCTGGTAATCATCTCTCTCCCTTTTCCCGTAATCGTACGCAAATACTTGCCGCCCTCAAGTAAGGGCGGCAAGGTGGTTTTTGAGGGGGTTGCTGTACATTTCGAGTATCTTGTGGCGGAGGAAAGGTTCGTCCTTGTCGGGGAGGGATATGCGGTCTATCTGTGTCCGGAGGTAGTCCTCGAATTGCTGTTTCTCCTGTGAACTGTAAAGAGTGGCGAAACGGTCAGTTCCGGTGATCAGGTCGTAAGCGACGTAGTTATTGGCATAGAAACGGTAACGGAGGTATATCTCGCGGTCGATCGCTCTTGCGATGGCGGCATAAAGCGCAACCTTGTCCGTGTTCCGCGGGATGACGGCTATAGTGTCGTTGATAGGGGCGCCAATGGTGATGTGGACACGCCCCTTATTGGCCAGAATACCGGTCTCCATATTGAAAAGGTCGTCACGCTTATCTTTCTCGAAGGCAGGATTATCTCGTTTCTGCTGGTATTCCCGTGCTTTGAGATAGTCACAAGGGTCTATCTCGTAGGACAGCGCTATGGGGACAATATTCAGGGATATGAGGTTATCGACAATATCGCCGGTGCCGGCCATGTTGAGCATTTTCAAGATACTGCTCTGCGTGTGGTCATCGGAATCCTTGCAACGCCCTTCACGTTGGGCTATCCAGAGCGATTCACGTATTTCCTTTATCGTATGGTGGATATATTGCGAGAGCGTACGACTGGCTTCGAGCTGTTGGCGAAGCGGGAGGCCTCGCTTGACGATGAAGCTGTTGTTCAACCGTACGAGCGTCTCTATCCATGGCCAGACGAGAAGATTACTCCCAATGGCAATCTGTGTCATGCCACGGCCGACATTGAAAAGCATGGTGTTGAGGAAAGCGGCATCGAGGATAATGTCACGATGGTTGGAGATGAAAGTGCATGGTTCCCCTTCGGGAAGGCGACTTCCTCCGGAGATATCAAGCGAGAAAGTGCTACCCAAGGCGATAGCAGACACAGCATCGTAGGAAAGCACATACTTGAAATCTTCCTTCGTCTTACAAGCCCGCAAGGCCGAAGCAAAAGACTCCTGATCGAAATCGGATTTGACATAACGCAAAGCGCGAAAGAAATCAGGCTGTTCCAGCAGAGCGACTATCGCATCGGGGACCTCCTCGTTATGAAAAGGGCGGATATCGTCAAACATAGCTTGATTCTATGATGTCAGTTAGTACGTCTTTCATATTCATACCGGCGGCACGAACCTGTTGAGGGATAAAGCTCGTGGGCGTCATACCCGGCGTAGTGTTCACTTCAAGCAGGCAAAACGTGTCTGGTGATGTTTTGGGGATGATGTAGTCCACCCTGATGATACCGTGCGCACCTATGAGGTCATAGATACGGGACGTGCACCGGCGGATAGCATCGGCGATAGGTTCAGGGATGCGGGCAGGGGTAATCTCCTCCACCTGACCGTTGTATTTGGCATCGTAGTCGAAGAACTCGTTAGTCGTGACAACCTCCGTGAGAGGGAAGATGACCGTCTCTTTTCGTACCCGGTAGCAACCGCACGTCACTTCATGCCCATCGACAAAACTTTCCAACAACGCCCCGTTACCCACCTCTTCCAGAGCACGACAGATAGCAGGCCGTATCTCTGCCGCCGTCTTCACCTTAGTCGTTCCGAAACTGCTTCCCCCCTCATTCGGTTTCACGAAAAGGGGCAATCCCAAACGTGCAACGATATCTTCTTCTGACGGCAATGTATCTCCTTTTCGGAGGAGGATGGAAGAAGCCGTCAAGATACCGAAGCTACGCAGAAAAGCATTACAATTATACTTATTAAACGTGAGCGCACTCGCCAGTACACCACAGGAAGAATAGGGAATACCCGTCAGCTCAAAATAGCCTTGCAAAAGGCCGTTTTCGCCGGGCGTACCGTGGATAGTGATATAGGCGAAGTCAAACTGTACATACCGGCCGTCCTTGCTGAAACCGAAGGTGTTCCTGTCAATGGGAACACTTTCGTCCTCCGTCCCCGACAACACCACCCGCCAATCCTGCTTGCGGATGAGGACGAGGTAAACGTTGTAATGTTCCTTATCAATAAAGGACAATATCCCTTCTGCACTTTTGAGGGATACTGTGTATTCCGACGAATCGCCGCCGGCAATAATTGCGATGTTCTTTTTTTTCACAACATGTTTCTTTATCAGGAGGCGTATGCACGCCACTTTTCCACAAGTTGCCCCATATCATCGGGCAAAGGAGAATCGAAAAAGAGCTGTTCTCCACTCACGGGATGTCGGAATCCCAAGGTTTTGGCATGTAAGGCTTGTCGCGGACAAAGGGAAAAACAATTTTCGACAAACTGCCGGTACTTGGTGAATCTGTTTCCTCTCAGGATGACATTACCTCCGTAACGTTCATCATTAAAAACGGTGTGTCCGATATGTTTCATGTGGATACGAATCTGGTGGGTACGTCCTGTTTCGAGGGTACACTCCACCAATGTGACATATCCCAAGCGTTCCAACACACGGTACCGTGTGACGGCCTCTTTACCCTGTTCGCTGTCGGCGAAGACCGTCATCAGTGTTCGGTCGCGCAGGTCACGCCCTACGTTACCTTCAATACGTCCCTCGTCTTCGCGGACAATACCCCAAACGAGCGCTTGATAGTTGCGGCGCGTCGTCTTACGATAGAATTGCAGACTGAGGTCACTCTTGGCATCAGGATTCTTGGCGACGAGAATCAATCCGGAGGTATCCTTGTCGATACGGTGCACAAGGCCGAGGCGAGGGTCGGCAGGATCGTAATCCGGATTATTCCTGAAATAATGGGCGAGCGCATTCACCAACGTTCCTGTGTAGTTTCCATGCCCCGGATGTACCACCAAGCCGGCCTGCTTATTGACGACCAACAGACACTCATCTTCGTAGACCACTTCGATGGGAATATCTTCGGGGACGATCTCACACTCGCGTCGTGGACGGTCAAGACTAAGTGTCACGATGTCCAACGGCTTCACACGGTAATTATTCTCTACCGGTTTGTCATTGACACGGACACAGCCTGCCTCAGCAGCCAACTGTATGCGGTTACGGGTAGCGCCCGGCAGACGGTCGGCCAGAAACTTATCGACCCGCAGCAACCCTTGTCCTCTGTCGGCAGTAAAACGAAAATGTTCGTAAAGCGCCTCCATTTCAGAAGAAATTAGGCAAACTCTCTTCCGTTTCCGCCAGAGAATCGGTAGACGTCTCTTCCGGCAGTTTTCCTCGCCCGTCCTCTACCAACAGATTGATAGCCGCCCCGGGTAACACCCGTTCTCCCGACTCCAGGAGACGCCCGCCCAATTCCAACCCTATCACCAAATCACGGTAATCTCCGGGCACATATTTCCGCTGTGTGGCATAAAACTCCATCGACTTCAACAACTCTTCCGCCTCGCGCACAGAGAGGTCGGACACATCCGGCACTCCCTTCAAACGCGCACTCGGCGAGTGTACCGTGAGGAAAACGATACGCCCTTCCTTTACCTTGGCTCCGGAGGAGGGAATCATCTCCGCCACCGTTCCGGGAGGGACAGAGCCTGTGGCAATGGAATCGATGACGTTGAAACGCAACTTCTTCGAGGCAAGGAAACCGGCAGCCTCGTCCACCGTCAAACCCTTCACATCAGGGACGACGACCGCTTCATTATGGTGCGTATATATGCCCAGCCCATAGAAAACCCCGAACAAGATACCCGTCGCCACCGCTGCTATCAGCAGCGCGTGCGTGAGCAACGACCTCACAGCCTGTCTTATGCCGTATATTCGTCGGAAACCGTCAGTTTGGCCCTACCCTTTGCACGACGGGCTGCCAACACCCGACGGCCATTGGCAGTAGTCATCCGCAAACGAAAACCATGCTTGTTCTTCCTTTTCCTGTTGGAAGGTTGGAATGTCCTTTTCATCGTTTTTTTGTGTGTTTATGGTGATCTAATAATCGCGCGACACTTCGGCTATCTTCTTTTGAAGCTTTTTCATCTGCTCCTCCTGCAAGACCTTCTTAAACTCAATGGGGATAACCTGAATGAACTCGTCAATGTAATGTTCCCACTTATCAAGGATCTGTCCGGCAAGGCGACTGCCTGTGAAGAGATAATGTTT
Organism: Tannerellaceae bacterium; assembly: GCA_031284275.1. The sequence goes on along the minus strand of JAITAD010000010.1, from coordinate 2,190 downwards.
GCGAATCAACTCGTGCAACTCCTTACGGGCGGCGGCATCTTCCACAAGCGACAACTCCACCATCTCCATGTTACAATAGAAATCGAAGTCGCCTGCCTGATCCCAGACGTAAGCTACACCGCCACTCATGCCGGCGGCGAAGTTACTGCCCGTCCGACCCAGAACGACCACTCGTCCACCCGTCATATACTCGCAACAATGGTCGCCGACACCCTCGACGACGGCCACCGCCCCTGAGTTACGGACGCAGAAACGTTCGCCTACACGCCCGTTGATGTATACCTCGCCACCGGTAGCACCATAGAGAAGGGTATTACCGGCGATGGTATTGTTTTCTGCCACAAAAGTGGAACGAATAGGCGGCATCAGGCTGATACGGCCACCGCTCAATCCTTTGCCCAGATAGTCGTTTGCTTCGCCCTCCAAACGGAAATGTACCCCACGGGCAAGGAAGGCCCCGAAGCTCTGCCCCGCAGAACCTTTGAACTTGATGTTCACCGTATCCTCCGGCAAGCCCTCGTTACCGTAACGTTTGGCAATCTCGCCTGAGAGCATGGCGCCTACCGAACGGTCGGTATTGACGATAGCATAGTCAAGAGAAACCTCATGTTTCAACTCGATAGCCGGCTTCGATTGGCGGATAATGTCAATGTCTTTCACACCGTCGATGAGGTGCAGCTGATTCGTAGTACGGCGGATGGCGTTGGAAGCCGCCTGTTCGGGGAAATACAGCAGGCGACTGAAATCCAGCAGGCTATGCTTGGGAAGCGTACCCGATGGCTTGCCGGTAAGCAGGTCTGTACGCCCGACAATGTCGTCCAGTTTCTCGAAACCTGCCTCTGCCAGGATTTCACGCACTTCTTCGGCAAGGAAAGTGAAGTAGTTCACCAGATACTCGTGACGCCCTACAAAACGTTTCCTCAACTCCTTATCCTGCGTCGCCACGCCCACGGGACAGGTGTTGATGTGGCATTTGCGCATCATCACGCAGCCTAATACAATCAGCGCTGCCGTCGCAAAAGCATATTCTTCCGCTCCCAACATAGCCATGAGGACGATGTCGCGTCCCGTTTTCAACTGTCCGTCCGTCTGCAAACGTACCTGTCCGCGCAGGTTGTTCACCACAAGCGTCTGCTGTGTTTCGGACAGACCAAGCTCCGGCGGTAACCCCGCATAACGGATAGAACTCATCGGCGAGGCGCCGGTACCTCCTTCCGCACCGGAGATGATGATACGGTCGGCTTTCGCCTTTGCCACACCGGCGGCAATCGTCCCGACACCACTTTCCGACACCAATTTGACACTTATCTCGGCTTTCGGATTGACGTTTTTCAGGTCAAATATCAGCTGGGCAAGGTCTTCGATGGAATAAATATCGTGATGAGGCGGCGGAGAGATGAGGGATATACCGGGAATGGAGTGGCGGGTACGGGCAATGATGTCATCTACCTTGTAACCCGGCAACTGTCCGCCTTCGCCCGGCTTCGCTCCTTGGGCTATCTTTATCTGTATCTCATCGGCATTCACCAGATACTCCGTCGTCACGCCGAAACGCCCCGAAGCCACCTGCTTGATGGCCGAACGCAACGATGTACCATCGGGCAAGGGAATGAAGCGTGCCGGATCTTCACCGCCTTCTCCCGTGTTACTGCGCCCGTGTATCTTGTTCATCGCCATAGCCATCGCCTCATGGGCTTCGCGACTGATAGAGCCGAAACTCATCGCTCCGGTAACGAAACGCTTCATGATTTCGGAAGCCGGTTCAACCTTTTCGAGGGGGATGGGCTTGTTTTTTTTGATAACGAAAAAGTCACGCAGGAAGATAGGGTCGGCTTTTTCATCTACCAGACGTGAATACTCTTTGAACTTCTTGTAACTCCCCAGACGGGTCGCCAATTGCAGTGTCGATATCGTTTCGGGGTTCCAAGCGTGCTTTTCGCCGTCTTTGCGGAAAGTATAGAGGCCTTTGTGTTCCAATATCTCATCAGTCTGATGCTTGAAAGCCTCATCGTGCATGGCCGTGATGTCGGCCACCAGTTCTTCCAAACGCACACCGCCGACATTACTCGTCGTTCCGCAGAAGTATTCGTTAATAATTTCCGGTCCCAACCCGATGGCTTCGAAGAGCTGTGCACCGCGGTAACTGCGTATGGTGCTGATTCCCATCTTGCTCATGATCTTGAAAAGACC
>JAITAD010000020.1 GCA_031284275.1 Tannerellaceae bacterium | reverse complement strand
GTAAATCAGATGGATAGAAGACATTAAGGATTTGTGTTTTTCAAGAAAGGCCATGAAAAACGAGAAAGGGTTGGGAAATACGTAACAACATCTCTATCTTTGTTTTCGATTGGAGAGTTTTCCTGCCTGTTCACCATAGTTCACATAGAACGCTGTCAAACGCCTTCAAACGATGACGAGGAGAACATCACAATCACCACGCCGAAGGATTACAGTTACAGAACGCATAGCGCCGTGAACGTTACTTGCGGGAAACGAGGGAAGGCAGGCAGCGGACGACCCCGTTTCGCAATTTGTAGTGGATGAATATTCCTTTGGATGCAAGCGTGTAACACACCCGACGATAGAACTTTGTTGCAGGGTAATCCCAAATGTATTGGTGCGTTTCGGGAAACAACTTCAACCATTCCTGAAAACGGCCGGCAAGTAATAAGGAGTGTTTTGCATTAAACTTTACGTAGCAAAATTGTCTTTCATGCTCGTCATCGACATTGTGTGCATGGAAAAAAGCTTCAAGTTGCCGTACACACAATATCGGTTCATTCACAAGCGCCTCAGGGCGGTTTCGGAGGACTGCTGTGTAAGCGTTCACGTTTTGTTGGTTGTAGTGGTAGAAAGGTTCCGTCAGCATTACCGTCTTTGCGCTCAAATAGCATAAGCGCACTGTTACGCCTACATCTTCCCACATATTAATTCCCTCGTAAGGATAGACTTCCTCCTCGACGTAGAGTTTCCGTCTGACTAATTTATTCCAGAGAAAACCGCCAATACCGTTGGTAGAAGCAAAGACACGGAAGAGTGGTATCGGCAGACTGATGTGAGGAGAAGGTAGTCTTGCTACTCTTTTGTTTGCATATTCTTCATAATATCCGCAACAAACGAGGTCTGCATCCTCTTCGATAGCTTTGGCATACATTTTCCCGTAGGCATCCGTATCGACCCAATCGTCACTGTCGCAGGATATGACATAGTCTCCTTTCGCCGCCTTCATACCGTCTCTTCGGGTAGTCCCAAGACCCATATTGTGTTCATGGTTAATGACCCGAACTTGTTCCCTACGGTGCGGATAGTCATTCAACACTGTCTCCAAAAGCGACATGCTGCCGTCGGGAGTACAGTCATTGACGAAAATATACTCCATATCCTCCAGTGTCTGCCCAAAGAGAGAACGGAGACACCGCTCGAAAAAAGGTTCGACATTGTAAATGGGAACAATCACACTAACGGCCGGCTGCATGGCGAACTTCTTTTTTTCTCATTTATCAACAACACCATATTAATACCCTATACACGGCGTGATTTCCAAATCTACCCCTTATGCCAAGTAATGACAAAGATATGCGGTTTTTATCCTGATTGTGATATTTATAGATATTTAACATATGGGGGGGGGGGGTAATCTAATACTTTTTACAACTTTGTAAACAATTTCTTTCTATTGTGTAATAACTGTTCAAGTGAAGGTTGTATGAGGAATATAACGAAAGGATTTATGCTGTGCCTGCTGACATTGTGGGCAGTAACAGCGGGAGCGCAGACGGTGGAAACGTCGTATGGCATCGAGGCATTCGCATCGGGTGCGGAGGAAGAAGAGCAAAACATCGCGTTGGATGAGGTGATGGTTGTCGCCTATGGCACGGTGAAAAAGACTTCTTTCACGGGGGCGGCTTCGCAGGTGGGAGCGGAGAAAATCCAACGTCAGCAGGTCTCGGACGTATCCAAAGCGCTGGAGGGGACGGTGGCCGGAGTGCAGGTGGTGAGTTCGAGCGGTTCACCCGGCGCGGGAGCGTCGCTGCTGATACGGGGTATCGGCTCCATATCGGCCAGCCAGAGTCCTCTCATCGTGGTAGACGGCGTACCTTACGATGGGTTGCTGAACTCCATCCCCGTACACGATATCGAGTCGATGAACGTCCTCAAAGACGCCGCCGCCAACTCCATGTACGGCGCACGCGGCTCCAACGGGGTGATCATCATCACCACCAAGAGCGGACGGAGCGGACGGACGTCCATCAATTTCGAAGGGCGCACAGGCTTTAACTCGCGGGGCGTTTCGACCTACAACGTGGTCACCGATCCGGGCGAATACTACGAGATGCTTTACGAATCGGTACGTAACCGCCTCCTGAGCGAGCGTTCGTTCATGGACGCTTCCGCTTATACGGCGGCCAACCTGATCAAGGGGTATGCCAAGTACAACGTCTACAAAGATGTTCCCGACGATCTGTTGATAGACCCGCTTACCGGTCGCCTCAACTCCCGCGCAAGGCAAAAGAAATGGAATGACAGTTGGTTGAACGACCCTTTCGAAAACGGCATGAGGCAGGAATATAACCTCAGTGTCAGCGGAGGGACGGACAAGACTTCCGCCTACGCTTCCGTGACCTATCTTTCCGATGAGGGTTACTTCGTCAATTCCGGCTTCGACCGCATTTCGGCGCGCGTCAAAGCGGAACACAAGTTCAAAAAGAACTTCAAGGTAACGGCCAACCTTGCTTACTCCAACGCTGTGCAGCGGCTTTTCGGGACTGAAGACGACAACTACAGCAACATCTTTATGTTCTCCCAACAGATAGCGCCTATCTACCCTATCTACCTTTACGATGCCGACGGCAAGCCGCTCTACGATACCGACGGTAGCCGCCGTTACGACTGGGGAAGCGAATCGCAACGTCCCTACGCTGCGCAACAGAACCCTTATGCGTCAGCCGCTTACGGAAATACCCGTTACGTTGATGATAACATCAGTTCACGCGGGTCGTTGGAATACAGTCCGTTGGAAGGGCTTACCCTCACGGCGAACATCGCTTACGACGTCTTCCTCTCCAACGGTACGGATTTTTCCACGCCTCGCGGTGGTGACGCCGTTGATGTGGGTGGGCGCGGGACGAAAGAGAGCATACGTACCGGCGCTCTGAACGCCAACCAGCTTATCCGCTATGACCGTCGCTTCGGGCGGCATAACCTCTCCCTCCTTGCCGGACACGAAACAAAGTATGACACCTATTCCTGTTTCTACGGGCACATGACCGGTTTCGTCGACCCTGACAATCCCGAATTCGCTAACGCTACCCTCTACCAAGACATGACGTCCTATGGGAACACTTATGCCATCGAAGGGTTTTTCGGCCGCGCCGAATACAACTTTGCCGACCGTTACTACTTTTCCGGAAGCTACCGTCGCGACGGGTCTTCCCGTTTTCACCCCGATGTCCGTTGGGGAGAGTTCTGGTCTGCAGGATTTTCGTGGCGTTTGAGCGAAGAGGGTTTTCTCACCGACGTCGAAGTTGTCAATTCGCTAAAAGTGAAGACCAGTTACGGGACGCAGGGAAATGACAACATCTATACCTATGCGCTGAACTACCGAGACCTCTACCGCATCGACCGCGTGGACGGTGAAGCCGGTATAACGAAAGAGTTTCGCGGTAACCCTAACCTGACATGGGAAAAAAGCCGTAACTTCAACGCCGGCTTTGAGTCCCGTTTCTTCAATTGGCTCTCTCTGGATGCAGACTTCTTTATCAAAGAAACCAAAGACCTCCTTTTCAAGCAGCCTCTGCCCCTCTCGGAAGGTAACCCGGACTGGATTTACACCAATGACATCGATATGAAGAATACCGGTGTGGAGTTTACCCTCTCGGCTGACATCGTCCGTACGACAGACGTTCGATGGAACGTTTCTTTCAACGGTATGCACTACCGTAACAGGCTGACCCGCCTCCCGGCAAGCAAAGACCCCATCAACTTTCCCGACGGTTACAAGGCGGGGGATTATTGGCGCAAGCTCGGCGGTTCGCTCTACGATTGGTACACCTACGAATACGCCGGCGTAGACCCCGAAAACGGGCTGCCGCTCTACAACAATTACACCAAAGACCCCGAAACGGGCGAAGAAACCGTCTCCACCGTGAACAAAACCTCCGAAGCCAGCCTGCGGCAGACGGGACTTTCGGCCATCCCCGACTTCACCGGCGGACTCTCTACCACACTTGAGCTTTTCGGCTTCGACTTCTCCGCTTCTACCGCTTTCCAAATCGGCGGTTACGTCATGGATGATTTCTACCGTGAACTCATGGGGACAGGCGAAGAAGGGAAATCTTTCCACAAGGATATCTTCGAACGTTGGACGCCTACCCATCGGCAGACCGACGTCCCCATAGTACAGTACAGCGATCAGGAAGCCAATACCTCTTCCGACCGTTTCCTTACCGCCGCCGACTACTTCAGCCTCCGTAACGTGACGGTGGGTTACAGCCTCCCCACTCAGGCGTTGCGCAAAGCAGGCATCGCCCGCTTGCGTGTCTACCTCACCGGCGACAACCTCCTGCTCATCTCCCGCCGCACAGGCCTCGACCCGCGGCAACACTTCGACGGAACGACGGGTTACGGCTACTCGGCCATCCGTACCTGCTCACTCGGACTGAGCCTCGGTTTTTAAGTCGCATACAAACTCCGATAAACACGATGAAAACACGCATATATCTTCCGATAGCGCTTCTGAGCCTGACAGCCTGCTCCGACAGTTTCCTTGATACCGAAAATACCCGTTACCTTAACACGGAGTCCGCAGCAGAAATAGCAGCTCAAAAACCGGAGACGCTTATCAGCTATCTTAACGGTATCTGGTCGTTCATGGTGAGCTATGACATCACCGGCAGCGAGGCACACGACGATTTCGGTTTCACCTCCATCTACCATGCTACCGATATGATGGGCGAAGACCTTTTCATGTACAACTTCCATTGGTTCGGTTACGACTACGATTTCGATAACCGCGAAGAGACCTACCGCCGCACACGCGCCAACTGGCAGACCCTCTACACGCTGGTAGCCAAAGCCAACGAAATCATCAGCTTCTTCCCGGAAACGCCCGATGCTCCCGACAGTAAGGGCTTGCTCGGACAAGGATATGCCGTGCGCGCTTTCGCCTATCTCTATCTCATACAGCTCTACCAGTTCCCTGTCGCCGCCGATGGGACGCCGGATTACGAAGCGCCGGGAGTACCGCTCTATTACAGTGATGTGGAAGGAATCGGCGAGGAAGAACAGACCCTCCGCAAGGGGCGTAACACCGTGGCCGACGTTTTCGAGCAGATAGAGAGCGACCTCACTGCCGCCGTAGAACTGCTCGAAGCCGGTTACCAACGTCCCAACAAGATGTTCATTGATGCCGGCGTAGCTCACGGTATTCTGGCCAGATACTACCTCCTGAGCGGCCGGTGGCAGGCAGCGGCACAGTCCGCCTCTGCCGCACGGCAAGGTTACCCGATTATGAAACCTGACCAGAAGGGCCTTTTCGATGGATTCATGGACATCGAAAACACGGAATGGATGTGGGGTTTCGACCATACCACAGAAACGCAAACGACTTACGCCTCTCTCTTTTCGCATCTTTCCAACCTTACCCCGGGTTACTCCGGTATGCTCTACTCCGGACGCGGTATCGACAAACGGCTCTACGACCTCATCCCCGAAAGCGATTACCGTAAGGGCCTTTTCGGCTCTCCCGAAGGCGACCCCTACCAATACACAGAGGGAGCACGGGAACCTTATGCGTTACTCAAGTTCGGATGGGATGGCGCTTGGACGATGGACTACGTGTACATGCGTGCCGCCGAGATGGTCCTCATTGAAGCTGAGGCGGAAGTGCGACTGGGTAACGACGCCAAAGCAGCCGAGATTCTCGCCGAACTCATGAGCCAACGGGATGCGACATGGCAGAAAGAGACTGTCACGCTTGACGATATCCTCCTCCAACGACGTATTGAACTCATCGGGGAAGGATTCGCCTACTTCGACCTCAAACGTAACAATTTAGGTATCGATCGCGACTATGAAGGTTCGCCGCACCTCCCCGGTTACAAGCACCGGATACCCCCGCGCGACAAACGATGGACATACAAGATTCCCTTAGTCGAAATACAGGAAAATATCCAAATATCCGAACAGGAACAAAACGATTAACCTCTTCAACAGCAAACAGTCATGAAACGTTATACGCTTTTCCTACTCATAACGGCGGCATTGGCCGCCTGTGACGGCAACGACCCCGTCAAACACGATATCGACGATGCCTATGCCGGCGATCCTGCCCGGTTGCCGGGACTCACCTTTGCCACCACCAACGACATCACGCCGGACAGCGTCACCTTCTCCGTTTTCATCCTCAGTGGAAACGAAGAGATCCTCGAAGCGGGCTTCCTCTTTTCCACCGACCCTGACATGGCTGTCATAGAGCGGACTGTCACCGCCGAACTGGGGCAACCGACCATCAGCGTTACCGTTTACGGCCTCCAAGCAGGGCAGACGTACTACGTACGCGCCTATGCCCTCTCCCACGACAACGGCATGTCTTATAGCCGCCGTACCCTGCAATTCATCGTGCCCGAACCTCCGGTTGTTTCGGAAGAAGACTTCGTCGCCCGCCAACTCCTCGGCACCTACAGTACGACGGACTACGACCTCTTTCTCGAAGAACAGGAGGGTGATGCCTACGGCGTCACCATCAGCCAAGTATCCGGATCCACCGACCGCGTAGCTATCCATAACCTGTGGGGCGTTGAGGTGGTCTTCGGGGAGCAGAAACCGCTCATCGCCGTTGTCGATACCGTTGCCGGCACTCTTCGGGTACTCCCCACTCACTCCACCCTCTTCCAAGATGAATATGAAAGGGTGTGGACCGTCTACGGATACGACGAGGCCTTCACAGATCTCTCCGGCGACTACTTCATAAACGAAGAAGGCGTCATGGAGATACATTTCCGTTCGTGGCTCACTTACTACAACAACTTCACTATTTACGGCCCCTACCACACCACCCTCGTAAAGCTTTCCGACCCTACCTCCTCCATACCTTCACTGTCTACGGTCACTGCCACATCACCCTTCGTGAAAAAGAAGTAACTTTGGATAACCTGACGACTTTCCTGCGTGTCATACGGCCTTTCGCCCTCTGTCCCGACAGAAGGCGGGAGGCCGAGCAGGAAGCTGTCCGGCAGCTCATTGATGAGATAGCGTCGGGCAGCAGGTTGTCGTACCTGCCGAACGGCGCTCCTTACATTGAAGGGTGCTCATGCAACATCAGCATCTCACACACGCGGGGTTTCGTCGCCTTTGTGGCGCAACCCAAGCCGTACCCTGCGGGGATAGATATCGAATACCGTTCGGAACGTGCCTTACGAGTGGGACGCCGTTTCCTCTCGCCGGAAGAATATGCCGCCCTTGACGGACACCATACGGCCGAGCATGCGCTGCTTTGTTGGTGCGCTAAGGAAACGCTTTACAAGTTGCAGGGAACTCCCGTTTCCGACTATCGCAACGACTTGTGCCTCGCACCTTTTCCTTTTGCAACGTCGGGAACGATACAGGCGACGGTATCAGGCCATCCCTTTCTGTTAGCCCTTGAGCTTACGCCGGCTTATGCGTGCGTGTGGAACGTTACCCCGTGAAGAGAAGTCAGCCCAAATATTCTTTCAGTAACTTGCTCCGCTGCTCCTGCCGGAGCCGGCGTATGGCTTTTTCCTTGATTTGACGGACACGTTCGCGGGTAAGCCCAAACTTGTCGCCAATCTCTTCGAGGGTCATTTCGCGGCAACCTATCCCGAAGAAAAGCTTGAGGATATCGCTCTCCCGCTCGGCGAGAGTTGCAAGCGCCCGATCTATCTCCCTGGCCAGAGACTCGTTCATGAGTGAGGTGTCGGCAACGGGAGCGTCGTCATTGACAAGAACGTCAAGCAGGTTATTGTCTTCGCCCTCCACGAAAGGGGCATCTACGGAGATGTGCCTGCCAGAAACCTTTAAGGTGTCGGAAATCTTGTCCACAGGCATATCCAATCGCTCGGACAACTCCTCCGGCGACGGACGGCGTTCGTTCTCCTGTTCGAAACGGGAGAAAGCCTTGCTGATCTTGTTGAGCGAGCCGACCTGATTCAGAGGCAGGCGAACGATGCGGGACTGTTCGGCGAGAGCTTGCAATATGGACTGGCGTATCCACCAGACGGCATAAGAGATAAACTTGAATCCGCGCGTCTCATCGAACTTCTCCGCCGCCTTGATAAGCCCCAGATTACCTTCGTTGATAAGGTCTGGGAGGCTCAACCCCTGATTCTGGTACTGCTTGGCTACGGAAACGACGAAACGCAAATTGGCACGGGTCAGCTTTTCGAGCGCTTTTCTGTCCCCCTTTCGGATGAGTTGGGCTAATTCTACTTCCTCTTCTACGGAGATAAGGTCTTCCCGACCTATCTCTTGCAGATATTTATCAAGAGAGGCGCTCTCCCGATTTGTTATCGACTTGGTAATCTTTAGTTGTCTCATGGGGGGGAAACTAATACACAACACGGCCGCAAAAGTACATCGTTTCACTGAACACCATGCACATCGGAAGCAACTTTCTTTTTCTTTCGTGCGAGGGTTTGAATACATTCCCGACAAGGTATGATGACGGAAACTCCTGCATAGGCAATCTCCTCACGGATAAGTTGTTTGAGGGCTTCAAAGTTTTTCTTCAGCGGCACGACCTGCCGGATATGTTCGGACGCTACGCCAAGGCCGGCACAGATGGCGGCAAGCCGACCGGTACCGGCGGAGTCTTGACCGCCGGTCATGGCCGTCGTCTCGTTGTCGGAAATGATGACAGTGACGTTGCTGCACTCATTGACACAGTCAAGCAGACCGGTCATGCCGGAATGGGTAAAGGTAGAGTCTCCGATAACGGCCAGGACAGGATGCAGGCCGGCGTCCGAAGCTCCCTTGGCCATAGTGATGGAGGCGCCCATGTCAATGCAGGAGTCTATCGCCTGAAAGGGCGGCAAGGCGCCGAGCGTATAACAGCCGATATCGCTGAAAACCTTTGCCCGACCGGCATACTCGGCGACGACGGCATTGAGGGCTTCATACATATCGCGATGTCCACAGCCTTGGCAAAGAGCGGGAGGACGGGGGGCGACAACTTTGGGAACGGCATAATGGGAAACGACGGGGTGACCGAGAGCACGGGCGACATTGTCGGGCGTCAACTCACCGTCGCGGGACAACGTCCCGTCCAACCGCCCATGGATGGCGGACTTCGGGAACCATGCCGTCAGTTGCCGTTCGACGAAAGGAGAACCTTCTTCAAGGACGAGGACTTCCGAACAGTCCTCTGCCAACCGCTCGACCATGCGAACGGGCAAAGGATACTGCGTGATTTTCAGAACAGGATGCGGAAACCCGTCGGGAAAGTTCTCGGAAAGGTAATTGAAAGCGATTCCGGTTGTGAGGATACCCAAAGTTCGGTCGGCGCTTTCGTAATAACGATTGAACGGGGAGGTCTCGGCGGCTTCGACAAAGGAGTCTTGCACACTGATGAGCGTTTTGAAACGTTGGCGTGCCAAAGCCGGGAGGAGGATGAAACGGTTGCGGCCGTCTTCCGGCGTATGCAACGGATTCTGCGGACGGGAGGGACGGGTCCGGACTCCCGAACGGGAATGTGCCATGCGGGTAGTGATACGCAGCAGGATAGGATAACCAAGCTTCTCTGACAGTGCAAAGCCATCGTACACCATGTCATAGGCTTCCTGCTGGTTGGACGGTTCGAGGATGGGGAGCATGGCAAAATCTCCGTAGAAACGGTTATCCTGCTCGTTCTGGGAAGAGTGCATGGAGGGGTCGTCGGCAGTAACAATGAGCAAGCCGCCACCGATCCCACTCATGGCTGCATTGAGGAAACAGTCGGCGGCGACGTTCAACCCGACATGTTTCATGCAACAGAGGGCGCGCTTGCCGGCATAACTCATGCCGAGGGCGGCTTCCATAGCGGTCTTCTCGTTCGCACTCCAACGGCAGTGTATCTTCGAGGCGTTTTCGGTGGCAACGAAAGCTTGTATGTACTCGGTAATCTCCGTCGAGGGCGTACCCGGATAAGCATAGACTCCCGACAATCCCGCATCAATAGCAGCCTGTGCGATGGCTTCGTCCCCCAGAAAAAGGTGTTTATCCATATCTGCTTTTCTCAAAGGGATACTTCCCCGTCGGCAATGTCCTTACAAGCCTCCAGATTGTCCGGACGGATAACGATATTGGCTTTATCGCCTTCGGCAAAAGCATACATATACTCTACGAATATACCTTTTCTCGATATCTTTTCCATAAGCTTGCCAAGCGCTCCCGGCTCGTTACGGCATTGCAGGCAGATGACCTTCGTCACACTGAAACCGTAAGAATGGGCTTGCAAGACCTGCGTAGCCCGCTGCGTATCCGAAACGATGAGGCGCAGGATACCGAACTCGGTGTTCTCCGAAACGGTAAAGGCGGTCATGTTCACGCCGGCCTCTCCCAATATCTTCGCTACCTCGGTAAATCGCCCCCGTTTGTTTTCCAAAAAGATAGATAACTGTTCTGCTACCATGACGTTGTCCTCCTTAGTTAATTGGTGCTTTTTACCTGCTACCGTCAGGCGAACTTGCGGTTATCCTGAACATGTTTGGCTTTCCCCTGACTGCGCTCAATACTGTGGGGTTCTACGATTTTGACGTCGGGCTGTATGCCGATGACACTCTGTAGACGGCCGGTGATTTTTTTCTTCAAGTCCAACATACGGCTCATCTCGTCGGAATAGTATTCGGAGCGAAGCTCCACCTGTATCTGAAAAGTGTCTACGTTATTGACACGATCGACGATGATGAAATAATGCGGCTCGAACTCGGGCAATTCAAGGATGACAGATTCGACCTGCGAAGGAAAGACATTGACGCCGCGAATGATCATCATATCGTCGCTACGCCCGAGTATACGTTCCATACGTACTGCCGTACGTCCGCAGGCGCAGGGTTCGTAGTGCAAGGCTGTCAGGTCACGGGTGCGGTAACGAATCATGGGCATACCTTCCTTCGTCAGGGTGGTGAAGACAAGCTCGCCTTTGGCGCCCGGCTCAACAGGTTTCAAGGTAACGGGATCGATGATTTCGGGGAAGAAATGGTCTTCCCAGAGATGTGTCCCGTCCTGACATTCGCACTCGCCGCCTACGCCGGGTCCGCATATCTCGGTCAGTCCGTAGATATCATAAGCTTTGATATGGAGTTTTTCTTCCAACTCCCGACGCATGTTTTCCGTCCACGGCTCGGCGCCGAAAGCGCCTACGCGAAGCTTGAACTCTTCAAGCGGAATACCGCTCTCGCGGATGGTCTCCGCCAGATAGAGGGCATAAGATGGTGTGCAGGCCAACGCCTTAGCGCCAAAATCGTGCATAAGTTGTATCTGCTTCTGCGTATTCCCGCTGCTCATGGGGAGTACCGTCCCGCCAATCGCTTCGACCCCACCATGGGCGCCCAAGCCGCCGGTGAAGAGGCCGTAACCGTAGGATACCTGTACCATGTCGTTACGCGTCAGACCATATGCCGTCAGACAGCGCGCAACGCCTTCAGCCCAGACTGCCAAATCTTTCCGCGTATACCCCACGACGATAGGCTTGCCTGTGGTACCGGAAGAGGCTTGCAGCCGGACAATCTCGGACATGGAAACGGCCATCAACCCGAAAGGGTAGTTGTCGCGCAGGTCTTGCTTGACGGTGAAAGGCAGCTTGGTGATGTCGGCTATACCCTGCACGTCATCGGGGGTAAGGTCTAACTCCTGCATCTTCCGCCGGTAGAAAGGCGAGTTATGGTAAGCGTGTTTCACCACATTACGCAGGCGGGCATCCTGCAACCTGCGCATCTCGTCCCTGCCCATGGTTTCCATCCGTTCATTCCACATCATAGCGGCAATCGTATTAATTCAAGGCTATCCTACCATATTCCCAAACGCATAAAAGCCACGCAAAGGTAGGAAATCTTTTTAACGGTTTGTGAAACGGCTTTTTTAGTTCGACAGCATCCAATCCACCACATTGAGCTTGCGGATACCGTCGTACACGGGATTCAGGTCAATGTCGGTAGTCAGCAGGTATTTGGGATTGGAATCCTTTATGGCGATAAGTGAAGCAAGTTCACGCTCAAGGGTCTCGGGTTGCATGGTCGTCCAAGCCACCTGATAGTAGGAGATATAGCCATCGTGGTCGGTTACCACAAAATCGACTTCCTTGCCATTAACCTGTCCGACAAAAACCTCTCTGTTTCGACGTAATAACTCGAAATACACCATATTTTCGAGCCAATGCGTGATATCCTTTTTCATATCACGGCGCAGTCGCACTTTTCTGAAAGCGGGATCTACCAAGTAGTACTTGTTCAACGTTTGTAATAACCCCTTACCCTTAATCTCGTAACGAGGCGCCTTATAGAGCAGAAAGGCGTCGCACATGGCGTCCAGATACTTGGCAACAGTCTCCTTATCTATGGTCGTACCGGCCGTCCGAAGCGTATCTGAAATGGAACGCGGCGAAACAAACGACCCCACCGAATCGAAAACAAAATCGACAATCTTGTTAAAATCGTGCCTATCTCTGATATTCAGGCGTTGGAAAATATCCTTTTCGATGATCGTATTCAAAACGCTTTTTACAAAGGCATCTGACTGCTTCTGACTGACTGTTTTCTGGTTCAGGTACTCAGGAATAGCGCCTTCCGTGATGAAAATCGCCAAAGTATCCATTTTTGAAAAGTTTGGCGATTTCACTATCGCAACATCATCACTATCAATCTCTTGCCTATTCGAAACCGCCAAACTTCCCATTTTCTCGAAGTTTGGCGATTTCGATCTACTAACATCATCATTATCAACATCTTGCCTATCCGAAACCGCCAAACTTCCCATTTTCTCGAAGTTTGGCGATTTCAAATTGATAAAGTCGTAATACTCAGAGAATTGCAATGGTAAAACATTAATATCAATATATCTTCCTGTGAGCAACGTAGCTAACTCGCCCGACAGCAGGTAGGCATTTGATCCTGTAACATAGACGTCACAATTCTCCTTAATGAACAAACTGTCTACTAACCGTTGAAAATCACTGACGTTTTGAACTTCGTCAAGAAAAAGATAGTTCATCCTGTCGGCGACAAGCCTTTTTGTTATATGTGTATGTATTTTGAAGATATCGCCGATGGCAAGCGTATCCAGATCTTCAAAATTATAGAATTGTACTTGTTTCTGCGCAACGCCGTCTTGAATCAGCCGGTCTGCAAACATCTGTAACAGCGTAGACTTGCCACAACGCCGCACCCCTGTGATGACCTTAATGATATGTTGATCTTTCAGGTCATACAGCATCTGCATGTACTGTTTACGCGCAAAGAGTGCTTTTCTACTCACGATGTACGCAAAGGTACAAATTAGTTTTTCATAGCTTTGCACTTTCAATCTAAAAGAGCAGATTTGAATGATGGGAAAAAGCAAGCTTTACACCGGAGGAGGAGACAGGGGGAAGACCTCCTTGGTGGGAGGTAGGAGAGTACCGAAAGACAGTCCACGACTTGAAAGTTATGGTACGATAGATGAGTTGAACGCCTTTATCGGGCTGCTCGGCGCTGCTGTAGAGGAACAGCGAGACAAAGCGTTTCTGCTCTTTGTGCAGCACAAACTGTTTTCCGTCGGAGCGTATCTCGCAACAGAGGCGACGGCTACGCAGAAAGTGATGGAGTGCGGAGTGACGAGCGGTGACGTAGCGCATATCGAGCGGGAAATAGACAATATCGACGGGCAACTCCCCGACATGAAAGCCTTTGTTTTACCCGGGGGAACCCCCAACGCCGCTCTGGCACACGTATGCAGGACAGTATGCAGGAGAGCCGAACGGAAGATATGCAGTCTGGCCGGAGAGACAACCATTGACGAACGGCTATTGACTTTCGTCAATCGCCTGTCGGACTATTTTTTCGTTCTTGCGCGCAAAGAAAGCCTAAATAACGGAGGAAGTGAAATTATTTGGGACGCCAAACTTGCATATTGAATATTCTCTACATTTGCGTGGCTTTTCACATACGGCGGAGAACTCCCTTTAACTCGTGACTGCTTATGTATTGGACGTTAGAACTCGCTTCCAAAATGGAAGATGCCCCTTGGCCTGCTACGAAAGATGAGCTGATAGACTACGCCCAACGTTCCGGCGCACCACTGGAAGTGATAGAGAACTTGCAAGAGATGGAAGATGAGGGCGATATCTATGAGTGCATGGAAGATATCTGGCCTGACTATCCGAGCAAGGACGATTTCTTCTTCAACGAGGAAGAATATTGACACCTCGTCGTTTCACTTCCTGACGATGGATATGGACTTGATGCGGATGTCTTTGAGAGGACGATCATAATTCCCGGTAGGAGAGAATTGTATTGCATCCACTACTTTCATACCTTCTACGACCTCGCCGAAAACGGTATAACCGCCGTCAAGATGCGGTGCGCCGCCGTCGGACATGTAGGCTTGTCGCTGTTCGGGGGTGAGAGGCTTGCCCGTTGAGCGCTCTATCTTGTCCAGCTCCATGGCGGTATAGCACCTGCCGGTGACGATGTAGAATTGAGAAGCTGAGGACGCCTTTTGAGGATTGACATGGTCGCCGGTACGGGCGGCACAGAGCGCACCACGCTTGTGAAAATAGCGAGGATAGACGAACTCGGCGGGAACGGTATCACCGAGGTCACCACTGCCGAGAGGCGTATCGGGTGCGGCAGCTTTCGAGTTCACGTCGCCCGCCTGTATCATGAACTGCTTGATGACACGGTGGAAAAGGAGGCCGTCATAGAGCTTGTCATTGACGTTTTTGATGAAGTTATCTCGATGTTGCGGAGTCTCATCGTATAGCTTTACTTTGATTTTCCCCATGTCTGTATCTATAAGCACCAACGTTTCCTCGACAGTCTTCGCCGTAAGTACAGACACAGGTAACACACACAGGCAAGCAATGGCAAATAAAAAGCATTTCATCTTCATCTATCTGTTTATGGTCAATATCCGAAAATCTCTTCTTGCGTCAGGACGGTGAGCGGGCCGTAAGAGGCAAGAGCAGCAAGGTCAAGGTCTTTGGCATCGCCCAAGAGGCAGTAAGTGTATTGGCGGCCTTGTACCCACTGATGTTGGAAGGCGACGATATCGTCGAGGGTCAGTTTTTGAGCAGCCTCGTAGAGAGCCTTGCGTCTGTCGGCGTCAAGCCCCATGTCACGGGCGCGCAGATATGCACGGAGGATATCGTCTTTGGTGATCCGTTCGGTACGGATACGGGCGATAAGCGATTCGCGGGCGAGGGCAAAAGCAGCAGGCGATTCGGGCATATCGTTGATAATTGTGTTGAAGGCCGTGATGGCGTCAGCCATCTTATCGTTTTGGGTAGCGATAAAAGTACGGTATATGTAAGGATATTTGAGGCGGGAGGGGGTAAGGAAGAATGCTTGGGCGGAATAGGCCAAGCCACGCGCCTCACGCATCTCCTGAAAGACGATGGCATTCATGCTACCGCTGAAATACTCGTTATACAACTCTATGGTAGGTTGTATCGCAGGATTGTAAGCCTCGCCTTGATTGGAAACAGCAGCAAAATAGAGTTGCTTGGCATCGTATTGAGCGAGGAGGACACGGTTCACCGTCGTCGGTTCGTAGCGGAAAGAAGAAACTTCCGGAATAGGAGTAAGCGTTTGCGGAACGGCATGATATTGGGCAAGAGTGGACAGAAGAGTTTTGGGCTTGTCCGGGCCATAGTAGAGGATCGTATGTTCAAAGGTATTCGTTGCCTGAATACGCTTTGTAAACTCAGCAGGATCCATGCTGCGCAGTTCGTCGGCAGAGAGGATATTGGTGAAAGGCGACTTCGGCCCCCAGATAGCATATTGCAACAAGGCAGAGAAATTGGCAGATTGATTGAGTTTGGCATCCGCCCGACGTTTGAGAACGTCATCAACGAGATTGGCATATTTCTCGGCATCAGGCCTAACATCGGCCATCAATTCTTCCAGAAGAGCGAGAGCTTGAGGCATTTTTTCAGCCAAACCGCTGAGAGTGACGCTGGTGCGATCTGTGTCAAAAGAAACGTCGAAGTGGCAAGCCAATTTGTAGAACGCCTCATTGATCTCTTTGAGGCTACGGCTTGAGGTACCGAGATAGTCCAAGTACCGGAAAGCGGTACCGATGGCCTTGTCATGGTCGCTACCCATGTCGAAGAGGAAAGTCAGAGAGAAAACCTTGTTAGTCGTATTCTGCCGATAGAGAACAGGGATGTTGGCAGCGGTAGCTTGCAGACGGGTAATATCCTTATCAAAATTGGGAAAGACAGGTTCGATGGGCGGGACGGAAGCAGCCGCTGCCTGCATCTCCCGAAGGAATGCGCTCGCCGTATCGCGATTGGTTTGTATGGGAGTGATGGCAGGTTTATCGATTTTCTTCTCGTTAGGGTCCTGTCCCTGCCGTTTGTATATGACGGCATAATTATCACCGAGATATTTGGCAGCGAAAGCCGTTATGTCGGCTTTGGTGATTTTGCTCAGGCGGTCGATGGCCTGCACCTCGTCTTTCCACTCGGTACGGTTGATGAAGGAAGAGACGAACATGTCTGCGCGCGAAGCGTTGTCTTCCAATTGCCGCATGAGATAGAGCTTGTAGTTATTGACGATAGCTTCCAGAAGGCCCTCGTCGAAGTCACCGTTACGGAGCTTGGCGATTTCCCCCAGCAGCAGATCGCGCACCTGTTCCAACGTCTGTCCCGCCTTCGGGCGGCCGGCAGCGATAAACATCGAGCCGTCCGCCATCGCATAGTTGGCGGCGTAAGCCGAGAGCGTTTTCTGCTCTTGCAGCAGATCCACATCCATCAGTCCGGCTTGGCCGTTGCTCATCAGCTCGCTCACGAGAGACAGCAAGTCGCTTTCCCGACTGTTGGCGCCCGGCATACGCCAACCTATCGTCACGTTCTCGGCTTCCAAGCCAAGGACCTCCTTCTCCTGCACACCCGCCGGAGGAGTATCGTTCACGGCAGGCGGAGCAGGTAATTCAGGATTGGGTTGCAGATGGCCGAAATATTTGTCGATGAGAGCGACAGCCTCGTCGGGGTCAAAATCGCCGGAAAGGCAGATAGCCATGTTATTGGGAACGTACCACACGTCATGGTAACGTTTAATGTTCTTTATGGAAGGATTTTTGAGATGTTCCTGCGTACCGAGCACCGTTTGCGTGCCATAAGGATGGTCAGGGAAGAGGATGGAAAGCATACCCTCGTAGACCTTGCGCGAGTCGCGCGTAAGGGACATGTTTTTCTCCTCATAGACAGTTTCCAGCTCCGTATGAAAACCCCGAATGACACAATTCTCGAAACGATCGGCCTGTATGCGCGCCCAATTCTCGACTTGATTGGCAGGGATATCTTCGGTGTAAACAGTCATGTCGAAACCCGTATAGGCGTTCGTACCGTCGGCGCCGATGGCAGACATCAGCTTATCGTACTCGTTGGGGATAGATATCTTGGAAGCCTCGAAACTCAGGCTGTCGATGGTGTGATAGATAGCCTTGCGTTCTGCGGGGTCCGTCGTTTGGCGATAGGCTTCAAACCCCTCTTCTATGGCATCGAGCAGAGGCAGTTCCTGCTCATAGTTTTGCGTACCGAACTGCTTGGTACCCTTGAACATGAGATGTTCGAAGTAATGCGCCAGGCCGGTAGTCTCCGCAGGATCGTTCTTCCCCCCCACCCTAACGGCGATGTAAGTCTGTATCCGCGGCGTTTCCTTATTGACGGTAGTGTATATCTTCAACCCGTTACCCAGCGTGTAGATACGCGCTTTGAGAGGGTCGCCCTTCACTTCCTCATAACGGTAACCTCTGCCCGTACAGCCGGTCAGCAAGCCCAACGCAAGAAGTGCGACAGAGCATCTCATACCTTTTCCTGCCATGACGTTTCTCATTTGTATTTTACCTTCCGTCTTTATCCCTTTCACCTTCCAATCCTCCTTTTTCCCTTTTGCTTCCCGCAGGCCGTGCCTGCGCCAATAGAGCTGTCTTCCTTTATCCGCAACGTGAGGCGCCGCAGTTGGTACAACTGAGACAACCCTCTTGATAGACGAGTGTTTCCAACCCACAGTTGGGACATCGCTGTCCTTTGGCTTCGGAGCCGTTGGGGAGGTATTTCTTGAGGGCGCGTTCGACGCCGTTTTTCCATGTATTGATCGATTCGCTGTTCAAATCCATCCCCTGCACCAACCTGACCACATGGTCGATAGGCATCCCGTAGCGGAGGAAACCGGAAATGAGCTTGGCATAGTTCCAATATTCGGGGTTAAACTTCCCGTCCAAACCCTCGACAGTCATTTTGTATCCCCGGCGATTCTTGAATTGGAAGTCATAATGGCGACGATCGCCGTCAGACTGGTTACGGATAATGACACCCTTGGTGATATTCTTGGGCAGCATGATACCTTCGTCGTCATCGGCAAGTCCGGTAAATATCTCATAGGGGCGGCCGTTAAGCAGACCGACGAAAGCTATCCACCGTTCCCGGTTGTTCTGGAAGCGGACGACATCCGCCTCAAGCTCTCGAGGACGTTTGACCACGATAACAGGCGGCTCCATGCAGTCACAGTCATCCTTCTTCTTCATATCGCCGGCCGCCACGAGGACACCCGTGCGCGACCCGTCGCGGTACACCGTACAGCCTTTGCAGCCGCAACGCCACGCCTCGATATACAACTCATTGACCAACTCTTCGGACGCATCGGCCGGCAGGTTTATCGTCACGCTTATCGAATGGTCTACCCACCGCTGTATACGCCCTTGCATCTTCACCTTCTGCATCCAGTCCACATCGTTCGACGTAGCTTTACAGTACGGAGAGCGCCCCACCAAATCATCGATATCCTCTTGTGAGTAGTTCCTGTCCTGCGGGATACCGTTAGCCTCCATCCATTGGGTAAACTTGTGGTGGAAGACCGTATATTCCTCGTAAGCGTCACCCGTTTCGTCCACAAAATCCACCCGCACGGAGGTATCGTTGGGATTCACCTTGCGGCGACGTTTATAGACAGGGAGAAAGACCGGTTCGATACCGGAAGTCGTCTGAGTCATCAGGCTGGTCGTCCCCGTAGGAGCGATGGTCAGGCAAGCGATGTTACGCCGCCCATGCGTCGTCATTTCCCGGTACAGGTCAGGGTCAGCTTCGCGCAGACGTTGGATGAAAGGGTTGTCCGCTTCGCGAGCCGCATCATAGATAGGGAACGCCCCACGTTCGCCGGCCAGTTTCACCGACGAAGCATAGGCCGACAATGCCAGGGTACGCTGCACAGACTCCGCAAAAGCCGTTGCCTCTTCCGTCCCGTAGCGCAGGTTCAGGGCAGCTATCATATCACCTTCGGCAGTTATGCCCACCCCCGTACGACGACCTTGCAACGTCTTGTGACGTATCTTCTCCCACAACTGACGTTCAGCCAGCTTCACCTCCTCCGCCTCGGGGTCTGACGCTATCTTTTCGAGTATCCGCTCGATTTTCTCCGCTTCGAGGTCGATAATATCGTCCATGATACGCATAGCCTGTGCCACGTGACGGCGAAAGACATCGAAATTGAAAACCGCTTTCGGCGTGAAAGGATTATCCACGTAGGAATAAAGGTTGATAGCCAGAAGACGGCAACTGTCGTAAGGACAGAGCGGAATCTCGCCGCACGGATTGGTAGAGACGGAGCGGAAACCCATGTCGGCATATCGGTCGGGAATAGACTCACGCACTATCGTATCCCAGAAGAGAACGCCCGGCTCGGCCGATTTCCATGCATTGCGAATAATCTTCTGCCAGAGCGCCGAAGCATCGATTTCCTTGCTCTCCGTCGGCGTTTGGGCGTCTATCGGATACTGTTGCACGTAAGGACGCCCTGATATGACAGCCTGCATGAAAGCATCATCTATCTTCACCGACACATTGGCCCCCGTCACCTTACCCTCCGTCATCTTGGCGTCGATAAAGGACTCCGAGTCCGGATGCCTGATGGAGACACTCAGCATAAGCGCACCGCGACGGCCGTCCTGCGCCACTTCGCGCGTCGAATTGGAATAGCGTTCCATGAAAGGGACGAGGCCTGTCGAGGACAGCGCCGAGTTCTTCACCGATGAACCTTTGGGACGAATATGCGACAGGTCGTGACCCACCCCCCCACGCCGTTTCATGAGCTGCACCTGCTCCTCATCTATGCGCAGAATGGCGCCGTAAGAGTCCGCCGCACCCTCCAGACCGATGACGAAACAGTTGGAGAGAGACGATATCTGGAAATCGTTGCCGATACCGGTCATCGGGCTGCCCTGAGGTACGATATAGCGGAAACGGTCGAAGAGACCGAACAGCTCCTCCTCCGTCATGGGATTGGGGTAGTTCCGCTCGATGCGCGCCACCTCTTTGGCCAGACGGCGATGCATATCCTCCGGCGACCGTTCAAAGATATGTCCCTCACTGTCTTTCAAGGCATATTTCGTTACCCAAACCTTCGCAGCAAGCTCATCGCCCGCAAAATAGTCCACCGAAGCGGCATAGGCTTCTTCAAAAGAATACGTCATCTCCATTATCTGTCTGTATTGCTTAGCTCAGCTTTTGCTGCCCGCAGGCTGATACCTGTGGAAAACGGCGCCCTCCTTCTTTCACAGTAAACGATCCAGGCGATACTCCACCGTCTCGAAAAAGACCGGCGTTCCCGACGACATATCATTCGAGCAGCCCACCTTAAAGGGAACTATCAGGCGTACCCGACCACCATCTCCCACATACTCCAGTCCCGACTGCAACCCTTCGCTCATCACCCCTTCCAATGCCGATTGCAGAGCGCTCGCCCCACCGCCGTCGTTGGGAACGGTTGCCGAAAAGTTACCGTAGCGAAAGAGAACCGGCAAGGTACCGTTGCTGTGCGGACCGTAGTTGGAAAAGACAGGGTAGAGCGTCGTGTCCAGCGAGAAATAATTCACCGCATAGCGCGCCACGACTATCTCGCCCGTACCGGCACGTGTCCTGCCCGTATCCACCACATTGATATAGACACCGTTCTCCATCCGGTAGAACACCCCCGCCTCGAAAGGCCTGCGACCCGGATCATTTCTGACCAAAGAGAAACCGCGACGCGCAAACAAAGCATCTATAGCCTCCTGCTCATCTTCAAGCATATCGGCATAGGTGCGCGTTTTGCTGCACGAGGCAGTCGTCAGAACAAGGCACAGCGCCATCCACAAAAGACCATCTATCTTCCTCATTGTCATACGAACATAGCAGGGTTGGTCACAGTCAAAGCCTCCTCAAATACCTGCACCGCCTCTTCCATCGTCCCCTCGAACACACCACCGGCAGCGTTTTTGTGACCTCCCCCGCCGAAACGCGCCGCAAACAGGTTGGACGGAAAATCCCCCACCGAGCGGAACGACAACCTTATACGCTCCGCTTCCTCTTTGAGGAAAGCCGAAAACGAGATACCGCTCATCCCCAAAGGCAGATTGACGAACCCCTCCGTATCACCCGTGCGATGGCTGAAACGTACCTTCTCCTCATTCGTCAGCGTCATCAGCGCCGTCTGACGTTCAGGGTAAATCCGCATCTTCTCGTACAGCAGGTAACCCATCAGACGGAGGCGTTGCTCGGAATAGACCTGATAGACATTGCGATATATCCTGTCCTTATCAATACCCTTCTTGATGAGTTCCCCGATGATGGTGTAGATGTCGGGGTAACCCGAGTTATAGGTAAAAGCCCCCGTATCCGTCATCATGCCTGTGTAGATACATTCCGCCATCGGGAGGGTTATGGCATCATACATCCCCATGCGGCAGATAAGGCGAAAAACCATCTCGCCGGTCGAGCACAACGTCGGGCACGATAGCACCAGATGACAGAAATCCGGCGCCGGATGCAGATGATGATCAACCATGATACGGCAGCCCGGAGAAGTAACAACCGCTTCGGCAAGAGCGCCCAGCCGACGCGGTTCATTCAGATCGAGGCAAAAAATGATATCCGCTGCGTAGATAAGCTGTTCCGCCTCGGCCGGCTGTTTTCGGTGTATCAGGATATCGCCGCTCCCCGACAACCATCGGTAATAATGAGGAAAATCATCCGGCAGTATCACCCTTGCCGACTTGCCCATGTCCGTCAGGAAATGATTCAACGCCAACGACGAACCCACAGCATCCCCATCGGGCGATACATGCGCCACCACCACGCAACGCTCCGCCTTATTGAGGCGTTTGCGCACCTGACGGACACTCTCC
The DNA here is from genome assembly GCA_031284275.1 of Tannerellaceae bacterium. The sequence continues at coordinate 1,315 of JAITAD010000020.1, read as the reverse complement.
ATCTGAATCACCTGCTCAAGCATACTCCTTCCACCTGTGGACTTCTGTCCGCAAAAGTAATGAAAAACACCTACCCGCTCTATCCTCACTCAAAATAGAACGTCAGCGCCACCATGCGCGAAGTAGCTTTGCGCAGAGAGGCGGCATATTTGGCCATGTCGCGGTCAAGAAGGTCTACCCTGTCGCTTTCCAACAGATCCGGCAACCCGAAACAGAAACGCAGCTCCGGACAGAACTTGAAAAACGGCAGATAGAAATCACAGCCCAAGCCGAAAGACAGCCCGTAGTCCATCTGACGGAGCAGGATAGCATTACCTTTCTTCCGCCCGATGTCCAACGCCCCATACACCCCCGCCAACAGATACGGGCGATAGTTGTTGATACGCATCGAACTGAACTTGAAGTCGAACGGCAGCGTCACGTAATTGGAACGGGATACCGTTTGATACGTTTCGCCGCTTTGTTGTTCCCGAAAAGTAAACGAACGCTCCCCGAAGTGGAGCGTCGGCGTGATACGGAAATTGACATAAAGATTAAGGAAGAAGTCCGCCATCACGCCTACGGAGAATCCCGGAGAATAGGCCGGTATCTCGGCAAACCACTGCTCGCCGGCAGACGTCGCCCTTCCGTTATGGTAGAGCAGGATATCTTGGGACTGCACCCCGATATGGAAACCGAAATGATAAAGTTTCAGATCGGCATACGGCTGGTTACGCATCACCTCCTTTTGAGCCGCCGAAGGCAGCAGCCCGACGCACAACCCCACCACCGCCTCCGCAACAATTACCGGCAACCTTTTCATCCCTTATCCTTACCCCAAGAAAACGTTCCCTCCCCCTCCCTTCTTGCCCCTGAAGGGGCAATAAGGGAGGGGGAGGGAGGGGAGTTAGAGACCGATGAGGGAGATGGATTTGCCTTTGTGGAGGAGTTGTTGGGAGTAGAGTCGTTCGTTCCATGTCAGGTCGGGGTGGGGGTGGTAGATGAGTAGCCAACCGCGGGAGAGGGAGAGTTTGTCGAGGTAGTCGGCGAGCTGGTCGAGGGCTTTGTGGGTGAGGGTATCGAGGCTGTCTTTGTCGGGTCGGCAGGCTTTGACTTCGATGGGGTAAGGGTTGTTTTCGTAGAAGATGCAGATGTCAATACGGCGGCGTCCGATGCCCATCTCGCGGACGATAGTGCCGCGTCCGTTGACGAGGCATTGCAGGACGCCGGAGAGGACGAGGACGACGGCGGACTCGGCATAGTCGGCGTAGGTGCCGTTGCGTTCTCGCCAGAGGTCGCTCTCCTGCCGCCAGAAGGCTTGGAAGTCGGTCATGAA
>JAITAD010000019.1 GCA_031284275.1 Tannerellaceae bacterium | reverse complement strand
CGAAGATAATAATAAAAACCAAAAGTGTTGATGTTGATTTCAGTAATTTGTGTGTGTGATAAGTCAATAGACTCAACTCCAGTTAAATGAAAAGCATACAAAGAGACAAACTCAAGTGAAGCCGGAAAAAGAACCTTACGAAGAGAAGTACAAAGAGAAAAACAACTGCCGGCGATGAGTTTAAGTTTAGTGTGACGGAAATCAATAGAAGTAACTTTAGTTTCGTAAAAAGCATAAGCACCAATTTCCGTAATTGATTTTGGAAATTTCAACTCATTTATATTACAATATAAAAAAGCTCCATATCCAATTAATTCAACTTGAGTATTGCTTAAATCAACAGATGTAAGAGCAGTGCTTCTAAAAGAATGTACGCCAATCAAATTAAGTGAATCCGGAAAATTAATCTCACGAAGAGATGTACATTGAAAAAAAGCATTTGCGCCAATACTTTTAATTGAATTTGGTAAAGTAACTTTATAAAGAGAAGAACATTCCCTAAAAGTATCATCTGAAATACTTTCAAGCTGAGTCCGGCTTAAATCAATAGTTTCTATAAGAGAATTATAAAAAACAAGGTTTCCCATCTTTTTTAACGTAGTCGGCAAGGTATGTGTTTTTATTTTGGTATCAGCAAAAGCCCAGTCATCTACCCAAACCAGACCACCATTACGCCACCTAATATCCGTATCTGCATTCTCTACCTCGGTTTTATCTGTAATTCTTATCTCCCTCAAACTGGGCATTTTAGCGAAAGCATAGCTGCCTATATGGGTAATATTAGCATATACTCTTATTACTTGAACGTTAAGGTGTATACGATAGCAATCCGTAGCAATGCGCTTAACAATATATCCTCTTAATACAACAGGAGCAGCTTGAAATGAATAAATATAAGACTCGAAAGGGAAATCTAAATAACGTAAGGTAATAAATCTATCCTCATCAAAATAGTATAATAATATCCATCACTGTGTATACACTTGTCTCGATGGACACTCATTCTACACATCTTGATGTCAAAATCCTCCTCTTCCTGAGTTTCTGTTGCTGCCGCCGTAACATTGAAATCTGGCTCTTGCAGTATCGGCGGCAGGCGTGGCGTTATTCTCCTGCGCTACCATAGCTACTGTCATCAGCGCAAACAAATCCCAAAGAATACTTAATCGTTTCATATACAATACTTTCATGGACGTATCTTCTCTTTTAATATTCAGTAAAGATTACGCTTATTTATCACCCCCCTCCCCAACACACACACATGTTAAAAATATCTGGCATGGAGGGTGGTCGGACATTGTTTTCTTGCGTCTTCTGCTTGATAAACAGAAGGCATATAATATTCAAAATACACTGTAAATAAAGGTGTTTTTATCAAAAATAATGTTCAATTTCTTCCATATTATACACACAATTTGCACACAACTTTGTAGAGGTGTGCAAGGGCTATGGGGGAATTGTAGAATCCGGAGTAAATCCGCAAAAGTTACAGGATAGGGCAATCGTACTTGTCGTTTTAAGTTTTATCTTTGCCCGATAAGGAAAGAAACAAACGGTATGAAAAAATTGACGATAGCCCTTGTGGCGCACGACAGGCGGAAGGTCGATATGGTGGAATGGGCTTGCCATAACGCTGAATATCTCTCTCACCACCGTCTGGTATGTACGGGAACGACCGGTGGGCTGATCGCTCGAACTTTCGAGGAACGGGGCGTATATGCGGAGATTGTCTGTATGCACTCTGGGCCGTTGGGTGGAGATGCGGAAATAGCGGCTATGGTCGTCCGCAAGGAAGTGAACCTTGCCATTTTCCTCATCGACGACCTGAATCCGCAACCACACGAAGCGGACATACAGATGCTTCTCCGCCAGTGCCGTGTCCACAATATCCCCATCGCCTGTAACCGCTACGGCGCCGACCTCATGATCACCAGCACACTCTGGGAGGATGAAAGCTACGTACCTGCCACCCCCCAGTACGTCCCTTATAACAGAGATTAGTGGTTTTCCGCTGCACAACGGACAGCCCCGTTGTACGTAGTGCGCTCGTCGGAAGCCGAAAGTTTTCGTGAGTCTTTTGTCGATTGCAAGGTACTTGCGGAAGGGGCGGGATTCGAACCCGCGGTACACTTTTGGCGCACACACGCTTTCCAAGCGTGCCTCTTAAGCCACTCGAGCACCCTTCCCGATAAGGCGACCCATTGGGAGAACGGGGCAAAGGTACGGTTTAATTCGGATTATGGGGATGGTCGGCGCAGAATTGTTTGAGGCGGGATTCAAGGATAGGATACTGACGGGGTTGGACGAAAGAGGTACAGGCGCGAAGACCTTCCTGACAGCTACCGGTGGTAGAGAGGGATATTGCGCTGATACCGTAATAGATGAGTTCCTGCATGAGTTCGCTGCCGCTGAGGCCGGGGTAAGCGATGGTGAAGTAAAACCCGTCGGCTACGGGGCGGTCAATATCGCGGTCATAGACGATATTGAAACCATTGGCAGTGAAGAGCTGTTTAAGTCTGTTGGCGCGCCGGCCATACTCACTGACGATGGAAACGAAGTCAAGCTTACCGTCGGTTGCTGCGCGGAACATGGCGGCAAGAGCACACTGAGCGGAATGCGAAGTGCCGGAAGACAGCGCATAGAGGACACGGTGGATATAGACGGAGCCGAAAGTCGGACTGCCGTAACGTCGGGTGAGGCGAGAATAGGAACGGTGATAAAGTTCCGGAGAGATAGCGGCAACAGCTATCCGCTGACCGGCATAGCTGAAAGCCTTGGATCCGGAGATGTGGAGGATAAAATGCTTGGCGTAATGTGCGATACTGGGTTGGTATGGCGGTTGAAAAGGCGTACCGAGATTGACGCGAAAATCCATAGCGAAATAGGCAAGGTCTTCGATGACAGTGACGTCATGACGGTTGGCAGCCTCCCCAATGATACGAAGCTCATCGTCAGTGAGGCAGAACCATGCGGGGTTGTTCGGGTTGGAGTAGACAAGCGCAGCGACGTGTCCTTGCGCAAGGATACTTTCCAACTTCTGCCGAAGGGCTTCTCCTCGACAGTCGTAAAGGTCGAACGACTCATAGCGGCAACCGATTACGGTAATTTGCTGCTTCTGTACCGGGAAGCCCGGATCAAGAAAAAGGATAGTATCCCGTTCCGTAGATTGGCTTGTGACGAGGAAAGAGGCATACGTCCCCTGCATGGACCCTGTCACGGGGACACAACATTCGGGGGGCACGTCGGCGTTGATGAAAGCTTTGATGAAGCGGGAGGCTTCGGTTTTCAGTTCCGGTATGCCATTAATATTGGGATAAATGGAAGCGACCCCCTTACGGAGGGCTTCTATTTCGGCTTCCACGCCAACTTCGGCCGGCGGAAGACCGGGTACGCCCATCTCCATGTGGACGAACTCGACACCCGTCGCCTGTTCCAATTCTCCGGCGATGGCAACGACTTCGCGGATGGTAGCCCGTCCGAAGTCGGAAAGGTGATAAGCGTCGATGACACGTCGGGCAGTGGCGTAATCGACGGGAGTCTGCCGTTGATTCATTCCGTCCATATTTTCCAAGAGACAAAAGCCTGAAGCAAGAGCATTTCCAAGCCGTTTTTCACCGTAGCGCCCTGTTTCTTTCCTTTTTCCATGAACAGCGTTTCTCCCGGATTGTAGATGAGGTCATACAGCAGGTGCTGTTCCGAGATGAGGTCGAAAGGAATATCGGGGCTTTGGTTGGCGCGCGGATACATACCCACCGGCGTTGTATTGACGATGACGGTATGCTCCTCCATAATTCGGGGGGTAAGCTCTTGATAGGTGAGGTAAGAAGGAGCGCTTTTTCGGGAAACGAAGACAGATTCAACCCCTAACTGTTTCAAGCCGTGCAGGACGGCGAGCGACGCACCGCCGGTGCCGAGGATGAGCGCCCGCCGATGATACGGTTTCAGCAGCGGGCTGATGGACTGTTTGAATCCAAGGATGTCCGAGTTATACCCTTTAAGGCGCAGTTTGGTTCCTTTACGAATGAACTTAATGACATTGACGGCGCCGATGTCACGAGCGTCCGCATCCATCTCGTGGAGAAAATCTATGACCTTCGTTTTGTAAGGCAGGGTAACGTTCAGGCCGCACAGGTTGGGGTTGTCTTCGATGATGTATTTGAACTCCTGTATGTCTGCTATCTGGAAATTGACGTATTCGGCATCAATTTTCTCATCGACAAACTTTTGATTAAAGTATACTTGCGAGAAAGAATGCCCCAGAGGATAACCGATCAGGCCATACTTGTCCATACCTATGCTCTCCTCGATTGCGTAGATTGGGAACCGGCTCGCAATGCCTGCAAGTTCATATTCACCACATCGTCGCCTTTTCGGCCGAATATGCGGCGGACACCCTCTTCGATATATTCCTCTTTTATGGGGATGAAAGGAATGGCAGCGCCCAATACGGCCATGTTGGCGGCACGTGGCGACCCGACTTCGCGCGCCACGCTTTCAACGTCAAGCGCCACGGTATGCGGCAACTTATCCAATTCCTCCGTTACCTTTTCCATATCCGGATAGTTGGGGATGTTGATCAGCGGACGGGAATGGGTCACCACCCAACCATCTTTTTTCAGGAAAGGCAGGTAACGGAGACTTTCCATCGGTTCGAGCGAGATGATTACCTCCGCCTGTCCTAAGGCAATCAAGTCGGAGGCGACGGGGCGGTCGGATATTCTCAGGTGCGACTGCACATCACCTCCACGCTGGCTCATGCCATGTACTTCGGCCTGTTTCATTTGCAGACCGGCAGCGATAGCAGCCTGTCCAATCACGGCGGCGATGGAGAGTATTCCCTGACCGCCAACGCCCGATAATATGATATCTACTTTCATTCCGGTTTATTCAAAAAGACCCATTCGGAGAGCATTGACTTCCCGTTCATTGAGATAACGCCATTTGCCTCTGGCAAGATTTTTTTTGGTCAGGCCAGCGAAGTAGACACGGTCCAACTTCAAAACACGATAACCCAGCGAATCGAATATACGCCGCACGAGACGGTTTCGCCCCGAGTGTATTTCTATCCCTACCTGAGTCTTATCCTCTTCGTTGGCATACTCGATGGCATCGGCATGGATTTCACCGTCTTCAAGTTCGATTCCGGAGGCAATTTTCTGCAAGTCTTCGGGGGTGACTTCTCTGTCGAGCCATACGTGGTAAATCTTCTTTTTCTTGTTTGCCGGATGGGTGAGGCGAGAGGTCAGTTCCCCGTCGTTGGTGATGAGGATGACCCCGGTGGTGTTACGGTCGAGGCGGCCGACGGGGTAGACACGTTCGCGGCAGGCGTTCTGCACAAGCTTGGATACCGTCATTCGTTCCTGTGGATCATCGGTAGTGGTGACACAGTTTTTAGGTTTGTTAAGCAGGATATACACCTTGTTTTCGATACGCACCTCCTTATCGTGGAAAGTCACCTTATCTCGACGAGTAATTTTCGTCCCCATTTCGGTCACGACCGTATCATTGACCTTAATTACGCCGGCACGGATATAATCATCGGCCTCACGCCGTGAACAGATTCCGGCATTGGCAATAAACTTATTGAGGCGGATAGGCTGAGAAGGGTCTATCAGCGGTTCTTTGTATCGGAGTTGTTTTGGCCGAACATGTTGCACCTGCTGTCCACCGCTCCCATATCTTGGGCGAGGAGTGAACGTCCGTTGGCGAGAATCGGCACTATCCCCCCTGTCCCTGCTGTCCCCTTGGTACTGAGGACGAGGACGCGGGTGTATCGTGGGGCGCGCATTGAAAGGGCGGGGCGCATAACCGCTACCGCTTTCCCGATGATATCCGCCGCTTTGATAGCTTTGACTTTGACTCTGACTTTGGCTTCGGTTCTGTATCTGGATACGCGGACGTTTCCGTTTGAAAGGATCACTTTCGGAAGCTTCCGTCGGACGACGGATTATCGGGCGGGAAACAACCGGACGGGAAATCGGATGAGACGTTGGACGTGCGGCAGCCGGACGGGAAGCCTGATATGACTCTCCCTGTACACGTGGCCTGCCGTATTCGGGACGGTGATATTCAGGGCGGTGATATTCGGGACGGTTCAAAGAGGGTATCACTTTCCTTGGACGGGGAAATTGGGTCTCCTGTCTTTCGGGCGGACGGGAACGTTCATCTTTTTCTTCTATCTTCATGGCTGTGTTTGTTTTGAGGTAAGAGGATTATTTTAGCGTTTTCAAAGCTTCTTTTATGCGTTGTACAGCCGTAGAGAGTTTATCGTCGGAGGTGGCATAGGAAAGGCGCAGATGTCCGGGAGCGCCGAAGGCATCGCCGCCGACGGTTGCCACGTGTCCCCTTTCGAGGACATACATCGAGAGGGCGGCGGAAGAGTCCACCGTCTTTCCATCTTTCGTTTTGCGCCCTATGTAGGCGCTCATGTCGGGGAAGATGTAGAAAGAACCTTGGGGGATACTTGTCCTGACATCCGGTATGTCGTAACAGAGTCCGAGTACGAGGTCTCGGCGGTGCAGAAAAGTGTCACGCATCCGTTTGACGCACGTTTGATCGCCGGAAAAGGCCGCAATGGCCGCCCGTTGGGCAATGGAACTTGCTCCTGAGGTATATTGTCCCTGCAATTTGTTACAAGCTTTCGCTATCCAGAGCGGGGCGGCAAGGAAACCGATACGCCATCCTGTCATGGCATACGCTTTGGACACACCGTTGATAATCACCACACGTTCACGTATTTCGGGGAACTGCGAGAGGCTCTCGTGGCGTCCGGTATAGTTGATATGTTCGTATATCTCGTCGGAAATGACGATGATATCGGGATGTCGGACGAGGACATCGGCCAGACTCCGCAGTTCATCGACGCTGTATACGCTGCCGGTGGGGTTGGACGGCGAACAGAGGATGAGCGCCTTTGTGCGAGGGGTAATGGCAGCCTCCAACTGTGCGGCGTTTATTTTGAAGTCCTGTTCGATCCCCGCATGTACGATAACGTTTTTCCCTTCGGCCAGTTTCACCATTTCCACGTAGCTCACCCAATAGGGAGCGGGAACGATCACTTCGTCTCCCGGATTGATGATACTGAGCAAGACGTTACAGACCGCCTGTTTGGCGCCGGCTGACACCACGATACGCTCAATAGGATAATCCAGCCCGTTTTCCCTTTTCAATTTCTCGGCGATAGCCAGACGCAGGTCCGCGTATCCCGCTACGGGTGAATAGAAAGAATAGTTCTCGTCAATCGCTTTTCGTGCAGCCTCCTTGATATGTTCCGGAGTAAAAAAGTCCGGTTCTCCAACGCTCAGATTTATCACGTCAATCCCCTTTGCCGTAAGTTCACAACTCTTTTGTGACATGGCCAGGGTTTCGGATGGCGACAGGCTCGCTAAACGTCCTGAAACTTGTGTCATCAGTGTTTTTTCTTTTTGTCTGATATACTTCTTACTTGACATTGTGAAGGATGTGTCCCATCTTCTCCTTTTTCGTCTTCATATAAAACGCATTGTAGGGGTTGAGGTTCACTTCGATAGGCACCGTTTCGACCACCGTCACGCCATTGGATTCCAAGCCCGTCTTTTTCTCCGGATTATTCGTTACCAATCTGATTTTGCTCACCCCCAAGTCAAGCAATATCTGCGCACCGATGCCATAGTCACGTTCGTCCGCCTTGTGGCCGAGATGGATATTGGCCTCCACCGTATCCATACCCTCTTCCTGCAATTTATAGGCCTGTATCTTCTCCATCAGCCCGATGCCGCGTCCCTCCTGATTGAGGTAGATAATAACGCCGCACCCTTCCGCATCGACCATACGCATGGCCTTGTGCAGTTGTTCGCCACATTCGCAGCGCATGGAACCGAAGATATCACCCGTAGCGCACGAAGAATGCAAGCGTACGAGTACGGGAGCGCCGCCACGGATATCCCCCTTTATCAGAGCGACATGTTCGAGACCGGTAGTTTTTTGACGGTAAGGGACAAGGCGAAAATGCCCGTATTGCGTTGGCATATTCACTTCCGCCCCTTTCTCGACGATATGTTCCTGCGCTTTGCGATATTCAATCAGGGAGGCTATGCTGATGATTTTGATATCGAACTTGCGCGAGATATCCATCAATTGAGGAAGGCGAGCCATCGTTCCGTCCGCGTTGATGATCTCTATGAGCGCTCCTGCGGGGTACAAACCGGCCAATTTCGCCAGATCGACAGCCGCCTCCGTATGTCCCGGGCGGGACAGTACGCCGCGTGAATGGGCGCGCAACGGATTAACATGACCGGGGCGAGCCAGATCGGAAGCTTTCGTAGACGGATCGGCTAAGGCGAGAATAGTCTCTGCACGGTCGTACATAGACACCCCCGTTGTACAACCGCCCCCCAACCTGTCCACCGTCACGGTGAAAGGCGTCCCCAGAAGTGAGGTATTGTTTGAAACCTGCATATCAAGGTTTAACTCCTCACAACGTCCTGCTGTGACAGGTACGCAAAGCACTCCACGCCCTTCGCTCATCATGAAGTTCACTTTCTCTGGAGTTATCTTTTCCGCAGCGATAATGAAATCGCCCTCATTTTCCCTGTTTTCGTCGTCTACGACGATTAGGAATCTCCCTTGGCGAAAGTCTTTGATGGCTTCCTCAATGCTACTCAACTTTATCTCGTTCATCTATTTCTTACGAACGCATACACAACAATATCATCACGATATACAATAACCATCAACCGAAAAAAAACGGGTATTCTTTTCTCAGATACCCGCTTGGAAATGCCTGTACGAAGAAACCGTCCTTGCTTTCCTGCTCTTTTAGGGGTAGGGTCAAGCGCCTATACCATCCAGTTTCTGTATCTGGGATTCTATCCGCTGTTTTTCTTCTATCAGGCGATGTTTTTCTTCGCTTGCTTTTCTCACTTTATGTTCTTCGGCGAAGGTGGTCAACTGTTCCAGCTCCCCAAAAGAGAGAAACTTCAAGGCAGACACCACGTCGGCAAAAACACTGCCTTTACCTTCTGTCAATCTGCGTGAGGCACGTTTTTCACGCATACTTCTCTTCGCTTCGTCCGACAACTTGCTACCCTTGATACGTCCCATAACCAATTCTCCTTTTACTTTAATTGTTCAATTAACTTAAATCCGCCGCAAAGGTACACATCCAAACTGTACTTGCAAGTGTTTCCCTGTTTTTTTTGCCTCTTCATTCTTTTCTTTTTTATTCTCCCAACAGCGTAGCCGATGTCGCATTGACAATCTTTACACGAACTGTTTGACCTATGCGGCGTTCGCCTTTTTTGAAAACGACGACCTTGTTTTGTGCCGTTCGTCCGAATAGATCTTCTTTCGACCGTTTGGAAAAACCCTCTATCAGAACCTCGAACGTCTTTCCTACATCGCGACGGTTACTTTCGGACGACAACTTATTTTGCAGCCCTATCATTCCTTGCAGACGCCGCACTTTGACCGCTTCCGGTATATCGTCGGGAAGATGTTTGGCCGCATACGTACCGGGGCGTTCGGAGTACTTGAAGAGGAATGCATTATCGTAACCCACTTCCCGCATGAGCGAGAGCGTTTCTTCATAATCTTTTTCCGTTTCGGAAGGAAAGCCGCAGAACAAATCGGTCGTAATACTGCATTCCGGAACAATCCGGCGGATCGCCCCAATACGCTCCATATACCATTCACGGTTGTACCTGCGGTTCATCATTTCCAATATACGGGAACTGCCCGATTGAGCAGGCAGGTGAATATGTTTGCAAAGATTGTTCGAGGCCGCTATCACCCGTAGCGTATCGTCACTCATATCTTTCGGATGGGAAGTCGTGAAACGGATACGTATCTCAGGCACCTGATGAGCGACGATTTCCAGCAATCGAGGGAACGTTATCCCTTCTCCTTTTTCCCCCTCCCTATAAAGATAGGAATTGACGTTTTGCCCAAGCAGAGTAATTTCCTTAAATCCTTTTTCCTGCATCTCCTGCACCTCTTTGAGGATATGCGCAAGGGCGCGACTGCGTTCCCGTCCCCGCGTGTAAGGAACGATACAATAAGTACAGAAGTTATTGCATCCCCGCATGATAGGCACAAAGCCGGATATATGGACGCCCGACAATTTCAGCGGTACGACTTCCGGATACGTTTCTCCTGCCGATAATTCCACATTGATAGCTTTTTCCCCACGTTCCACAGCCCCTACGAGGTTTGGCAGATCCATGTAAGCGTCAGGTCCCGCCACCAGATCCACCCCATGCTTCTCTATCAACTCCTCCTTCACCCTTTCGGCCATACAGCCGAGAACCCCGATAATCAGCGAACCCTTTTTACCTTTGAGCGACCGGAAATATTGCAGCCGCGCATATATCCGCTGTTCCGCATTCTCCCGTACCGAGCAAGTGTTGAGGAACACCGCATCAGCCTCTTCCACACCCTTTACCTGCTGATAACCCCCCATCTGCATGATAGAAGCAATCAGTTCGCTGTCGGTCACGTTCATCTGACAGCCATAAGTCTCTATGTATAGATGTTTCATCGTTTCGGAAAATTATGTTCCCTTATTCTTTTTTAGAATCTGTGGCGTTGCACATACCTGTCGGAAAAGCTACTTTTGCGCCGAGAGAAAAACGAGAGAATTTTTTTCATAGTTAAGGTTTTGGTTAAACCGAACAAGGGTAGCTGGGAAGTTATCCTTGTTCACTTTTTTGCGGTAACCCCTTCCCTTTCCCGAGTGTCTTCCCCTTTGTCGGCTTGCGAGCATCAAACTATTGTAGTACTTTTGAGCCGCGAAACTAATCAAAGTTTATGGACAACTTAGGCGATTGGCTTTATATTATCTTGTTGGTAGTTGCCGGGGCGAGCAGTCTGTTTTCCTCCGGAAAGAAAAAGAGGCGGCAGCAGGAAGAAGAACGAAGGCGACGGGAAGTTATTTTCCCTGAAGTTTTGGATTTCCCCGCCTTTCTTGAACCCGAGCCCCTTGAAGAAAGAAAAGCCGTCATTCCTCCCCGTCCTGTCCCCAAAGCGCTACGGCAGCCGATTGTAGTTCCCGAGAGGAACGCCGCTCGTTTTGAAGAAGCCGACGCCCTTTCGCCGGTGACAGCCGAAGAGTTTCACAATCCCGAAGCCTTACGCAAAGCCGTTATCTACGCCGAGATATTCAACAGAAAATACTAACATATCCGCAATGGGAAGAGCCTTTGAATACCGCAAAGCCAGAAAATTAAAGCGTTGGGGCAACATGGCCCGTGTCTTCACCAAGTTAGGCAAGGAAATCACCATCGCCGTCAAGTCCGGAGGCCCCGATCCCGAGGTCAATCCGCGTCTGCGTGTCCTGATACAGCAGGCGAAGAAGGAAAACATGCCTAAGGAAAATGTCGAACGAGCTGTCAAAAAAGCATCCTCCAAAGAGTTTACCGACTATAAGGAGATGAATTACGAAGGCTATGGCCCCCACGGCATCGCCATCTTTGTCGAAACAGCCACCGACAACACCACCCGAACAGTGGCCAACGTCCGCAGTTCATTCAACAAACACGGCGGTTCTCTGGGAACAAGCGGAAGCCTTGAGTTCCTTTTCGAGCATAAGGTAGTCTTCCGCACTGTGGCTAAGGACGGTATATCCCTCGAAGAATTGGAGCTTGAGTTGATAGACCTCGGTGTAGACGAAGTCATCGAAGACGAAGGCGAGCTTGTCATCTCCGGCGAATTCCCACAGAATGCCGCCATCCAAAAGTATCTGGAAGAGAACGCTTTTGAGATCAACGGCGCCGAGTTTATCCGACTACCGAACGACCTGAAAGAAGTCACCCCGGCCCAACGGGAACAAGTCGAAAAACTCATCGAGAAATTGGAAGAAGATGAAGACGTGCAGAACGTCTTCCATAACATGAAAGACGAAGACGATTAGACCGAGTGCCGGAACATCCGGTCCATTTCACGCTTGTCGTCGCGTTCACGGATAGCGTTTCGCTTGTCGTACTCCCGTTTGCCTTTGGCTATGGCGACGACAAGTTTGGCCAGGCCCCGCTCATTGATAAACAGGCGGGTCGGCACAATGGTGAAGCCACTGTTGCGCGCCGCCGACTCCATTTTGCCTATTTCCCGTTTGGAGAGCAACAGTTTGCGATCACGGCGGACGGCATGGTTGTTATATGTACCGTAAAAATACTCCGCCACGTACATGTTCTTCACCCACACTTCACCCTTATCCACCACACAGTACGTATCCACCAGACTTGCCTTGCCGAGACGTATGGATTTGATCTCCGTCCCCGTCAGGACGATACCCGCCGTGAACGTCTCGAGCAATTCGTAATCAAACGATGCCCGTTTGTTTTTTATCACACTGTTCATACCCCTGTTACGACTTCAGCCCCGGCATCAGCAGACACAGACCCGCCTCCACCAACCAGGGTGCAATGAGTATCACCAACGTGACGACACCTGTGAACCGCAACCGGTCATCCTCCTTTTCCACAGACATGTACACCTTTGCACCCTCCCATACAATATAGAAAGTGTAGAGCAGGAAAGCCTGCAGGAAGAAAAGATCCGGCACAAGCGCCAGAATGATCTTCAGCACATACATCAACCCCGAAGAGTAACCCGTAAACTTCTGCCACAGGGCAATATCTTTTTCCCGATGAAACAGTTTCACTCCCAACTCGTTCAGTACGTATGCCGTTAGGAAGAAACCGCCGAAGGCCGCCGTCAGTTCCCGTATGGCCGCTTTGAGTGCAGCCTCCGTGCCCGCCCCGTTGTGAGGAAGGAGAACACCCAGAAAAGCCGACAGCGTCACCATACCTATCAGCGGGTAGACGAAACGGCTCAACACCCTTTCGCGCTCCTCCCCTTTCTCCGTCAGCAACATCCACGCCCTGCCCGGATGGGATATTATCAGCGCCACGAGCTTGAAAATCTCCTTATACATAGCCCTTCTTTTGCCCCCAAAGGTAACCTTTTATACCTTGCGCGGGGAAGGCGGACAGTCGATGTTATAGTGCAGGCCCCGGGATTCTTTACGGTCTATGGCTTGGCGGGTGATGAGGTAAGCAGTATTGATGAGGTTGCGGAGTTCGCAGAGCTCGCGAGAAGGAGTTGAACGTTTGAAGAGAGCTTCGGTCTCCTCGTAGAGCGTATCGAGGCGCGTCCATGCACGTTGCAGGCGAAGGTTGGAACGGACGATGCCTACATAATTGCTCATCGTTTGGGCCACTTCCTTGGCTGATTGGGTTATCAGCACACGCTCCTCGTTCTGCGTCGTCCCCTCCGTATCCCATGGAGGAATATCGTTCTGATATTCATAGAGGTGAAGATGGTCAATGGCATCGTGCGCAGCCGAATCGGAGTAGACCACAGCCTCGATGAGGGAGTTGGAGGCAAGGCGGTTACCGCCATGCAGGCCGGTGCAGGAACATTCGCCGGCGGCATAGAGGCGCGCTATGGAAGAGCGGCCCCGTGTATCTACCCGAATACCCCCGCAGAGATAATGCGCCGCAGGCGCCACGGGGATATAGCTCCGCGTGATGTCTATGCCGTAGGCAAGGCACTGCCTGTAGATGGTTGGGAAATGCTGCACCGTCGCTTCGGAATCTTGCGCCGTAACGTCAAGATAGACATAGTCGTCCCCACGATTCTTCATTTCGTTGTCTATTGCCCGGGCTACGATGTCGCGCGGAGCAAGCGAGAGGCGACCGTCATAACGCTGCATAAACTCCTCCCCACCACGGGTGCGCAGTACGCCGCCGAAACCCCGCACCGCTTCGGAGATAAGAAAGGACGGGCGGTCCCCCGGATGGTAGAAAGCCGTAGGGTGGAACTGAACGAACTCCATATCCTTGACATAACCCTTGGCGCGGTAGACCATCGCTATACCGTCGCCGGTAGCCACCAGAGGGTTGGTCGTCGTTTGATAGACAGCGCCTATACCCCCCGTGGCGATAAGCGTCACCCGAGATAGAAAAGTTTCTATCTTATTGGTATTGAGGTTCATGATATAAGCGCCGAAACACGTGATATCCGGAGTGCGCCGCGTGACGGTCGCACCCAGATGGTGTTGGGTCAGCAGTTCGATGGCAAAATGCCGCTCGTATACCGTGATGCGCCCTTCGCGTTTGACCGCCCGAAGGAGGCTGGCCTGTATTTCGGCGCCCGTGTTGTCTTTGTGGTGCAGGATACGGTGTTCGGAGTGACCACCTTCGCGGTGCAGGTCGAAGTTCCCCTTGTCGTCACGGTCGAAATGTACACCCCAGTTGATCAGTTCGTGTATCTGGGCGGGAGCTTCCCGGACAACCTTTTCGACCGCCTCGGGGTCCGAGAGATGGTCACCCGCTATTAGCGTATCGGCTATATGTTTGTCGAAGTTATCGGCTATATGCGTCACCGACGCCACCCCCCCTTGTGCATAGGACGTATTGGTATCTTCCAGCGCCGATTTACATATCAGCGCTACCCTCCCTCTGGAAGCAACTTTGAGCGCAAAACTCATACCTGCTATCCCGGCTCCTATGACAAGAAAATCATATCGCTGTTCCATGACCGTAGAAGAGGGGGGCTTAGAGACCGATGAGGGAGATGGATTTGCCTTGGTGGAGGAGGTGGCGGGTGTAGAGGCGCTCGTGCCAAGTCAGGTCGGGGTGCGGGTGGTAGATGAGGAGCCAACCGTGGGGGAGGGAGAGTTGGTCGAGGTAGGCGGCGAGCTGGTCGAGGGCTTTGTGGGTGAGGGTGTCGAGGCTGTCTTTGCCGGGACGGCAGGCTTTGACTTCGATGGGGTATTTGCGGCCTTCGTAGAAGATGCAGATGTCGATGCGGCGGCGTCCGATAGCCATCTCGCGGACGATGGTGCCTCGTCCGTTGACGAGGCACTGCAGGACGCCGGAGAGGACGAGGACGACGGCGGACTCGGCATAGTCGGCGTAGGTGCCGTTGCGTTCTCGCCAGAGGTCGCTCTCCTGCCGCCAGAAGGCTTGGAAGTCGGTCATGAA
>JAITAD010000043.1 GCA_031284275.1 Tannerellaceae bacterium | reverse complement strand
GCGCTCACGGCGATATCGAGCGCCTCCACGTCGGTCAGCGGCGGAATCAGCAGCGGCACGCCTCCTGCCTGCCACACCGATCGGAAATAGTCTTCTGCCAGCCGTGCCGTCCCCTCTACGCGATTGACCGATATGCCAATCACCGGCCGTTCCGTCAGCCGCTCCGGCGGCAGATGTGCATCAATATCCTTATACAACTTCTCCAAATCGGGAAGGGATGGAACAATATTCATAAGTTGTAATTTATTTATGATATCAGTCGGCCTGCAATCGTTTTATTTCTTCTGCGATTTCGCGGATAATATCTTTATATACCTACGCCACTGCATCTGTACCTATACAATAGTCCATCTTCTCGCAAAGGTATACTAAACGGTTGAAAGGAACGTTTTATCAGTGGAACAAATACGGAGATGCCTATGGATGGAATGTTTACCCATTGTTTGTTTATGCTTGGGGAGGAGGAAGAGAAACGGAAGGTTGTCCAAGAGGGTCAGGCAGTTGCCGAAGGGCCGAGCAGGCGGACGCTTGCTTTCATCCGCCGTTTCGCTCGCGAATACAGGCCTGTCGTGGAATGCGAGTGCGATATCTGTGTCCATATCGCCGGCGGGGTATGATACGTCGGCAAGCGGCAGATGGATACGCATTTTTGTCCCGAAGCATGGAAGAGAAAGGTAAGACGCAGCAAAGCGGCCGAGAACGTTTAGCGAGGAGAAGGGGAAAGAGATGGAGATGGAAAGGGAGAAGGACGTCCTGCAACTGATAGCCGGCGACCCTTGGCTGGCGCCGTATGCGGCGGTGATCGACGAACGACACCGTTATGCGGCCGAATTGGAGCGACGGCTGACCGGCGGCGAACGTTCGCTGGCCGATTGGGCATCGGGTTACCTCTATTTCGGGCTGCATCGCACGGAGGGCGGTTGGGTGTTTCGAGAGTGGGCGCCCAACGCTACGGCGGTCTTCCTCATCGGCGATTTCAACGGCTGGCGCAAAGACGAAGCTTACGCCCTGTACGCTATCGACGGCGGGGTTTGGGAGGGGAGGTTCCCCGCCGACGCCCTGCGCCACGGGGCGTATTACAAGCTGCTTGTCGAGTGGACAGGGGGAGGCGGTGAGCGTATACCTGCGTGGTGCCGACGTGTGGTGCAGGACGATGCCACCCATCTTTTTAGCGCACAAGTCTGGGAGCCGGAGCAACCCTATGTGTTCAGCGTCAATGACTTCTGTCCATGCACTTCGCCGCTGCTTATTTACGAGTGCCACATCGGCATGGCGACGCCGCACGAGGAAGTCGGTACCTACACCTATTTCCGTTGCCACGTGCTTCCCCGTATTCACCGTGCCGGATACAACGCCATCCAGATAATGGCTGTTCAGGAGCATCCGTATTACGGTTCTTTCGGCTATCACGTCAGTAATTTCTTCGCTCCCTCTTCCCGTTTCGGTACCCCCGAAGAACTCAAAGCGCTCATTGACGAGGCGCATCGGCTTGGCATCGCCGTCATCATGGACATTGTTCACAGCCATGCCGTTAAGAACGAGAACGAAGGGATAGGGAACATCGACGGCTCTCACCGACAGTATTTCCATGACGGGCATCGCCGGTTTCATCCCGCATGGGACTCTCTCCTCTTTGATTACACCCGTCCGGAAACGCTCCACTTCCTGCTCTCCAACTGTAAATATTGGATAGACGAGTTTCGTTTCGACGGTTTCCGTTTCGACGGCGTCACCTCCATGCTTTATCTCAACCATGGACTCGGGCAGGCTTTCACTTCCTATGAGTGCTATTTCGACGGCACGCAAGACCCTGACGCCTGCGCCTACCTCGTCCTTGCCAACCGTCTTATCCACGAGGTCAATCCCCATGCCGTCACTATCGCCGAGGAGGTCAGCGGTATGCCCGGTTTGGCCGCTCCCGTCGTCCATGGCGGGTACGGGTTCGATTACCGCATGGCCATGAACATCCCCGACTATTGGATCAAGCTCATCAAGGAACAGCCTGACGAGCAGTGGCGGCCTTCATCCATCTGGTGGGAGACGACCAACCGGCGTGCCGACGAACGTACCGTCAGCTATGCCGAGAGCCATGACCAGGCGTTGGTGGGCGACAAGACGATCCTCTTCCGTCTGGCCGACGCCGAGATGTACACCCACATGCGCCTGTCCGACCACACGCTGACCATCGACCGCGCCATCGCTCTCCACAAGATGATACGCCTCGTTACTTTGGCTACTGTCGACGGCGCCTATCTCAACTTCATGGGGAATGAGTTCGGCCATCCCGAATGGATCGATTTCCCCCGTCAGGGCAACGGATGGTCTTACCGTTACGCACGCCGCCAATGGCATCTCGTTGATGATACATCGCTTAAATACGGCGCTCTGGCGGCTTTCGACCGTGACATGCTTGCCCTCGCCCGTCGCCCCGACTTTCACCTCGCCCCCCTTTGCCGTATCTGCGACAATGACGGCGACCAGATACTTGCTTTTTTGCGCGGCGAGCTGCTCTTCGTCTTCAACTTCAACCCCGGGCGTTCGTTCGACGGTTACGGTCTGTGCGTCCCTCCCGGCCGCTATGACGTTATCCTTGACAGCGACCACCCCCGTTATGCCGGTTTCGGTGTCTCTGACGATACCGTTCCTCATTTTACCGTCCCTGACGAAGCTGCCGGAACCGTTTGCCTTCCTCTTTATCTGCCCGCCCGCACGGCCATTGTCCTTGCCCGCAGCCGCTGAGGCAGTCCGTTGTTGAGAAGTTTATGCCGAGAGGGTGAAAAGGTCGGCGGGAAGGGCTACTTTTGGGGCGTAATTACGGATACAAGGGAAACAGGGAATGTCTAAGAAAAAAGATAGCCTGTCGGAAAAACAGCGCGCTAACGTAACGGAGGCCGGTGAGATGGTCGACGGGCGTAGCGAGGCCGTACCGACAGCCGAAGAAGTTACGGAAAAAGGGGACGTCACGGCGGCAGCCGAAAAGGTTGCAGACTTGAAGGAAGAAGAGAAAACGGGTCGCAAAGGACGGCGGAAAGGGAACAGCTCACGCAAAGAAGACGGAGAAGACCTTTACGAGGTGGACAGTTTCATGATGCCCGTAATCATGGATTGCCATGCCGAAGACGGTTTCACCGATGACGTTAAGGGGATAAGCGAGAGTCTGCCTATCCTCGTCTTGAGGGATATGAGTATGTTTCCGAGTATTGCCATGCCGGTGGTGGTAGGGCGGACGAAGTCGATGAAGCTTGTCCGTACGGCGGCGAGGAAGAAGCAACTGATAGGCGTCATTCGTCAGAAATTGGCCGAGACGGAGGATCCGGGTTTCGAAGACCTGTATCCTGTCGGGGTGGTGTCGAGCGTCCTGCGTGTCTTCGATATGCCGGACGGCGGGATGACCGTTATCTTACAGGGACGGAAACGTTTCCGACTGAAAGAGTTGACCGGCAGCGACCCTTTTCTCACGGGAAACGCCGAGCTGTTGGACGATGTCATACCCGAAAAGCGGGAAGTCGAGTTTCAAGCGCTTCTGGCAGGAGTGCGCGACATCACCTTGCGGATGCTGAACGCTACCGACCCTCCGCGCGATCTGGTACTCTCCATCCGTAACACCCGCAACCACAATTACCTGCTGAACTTCGCCGGCTGTTACCTCACCATGCGCACGGAGGAAAAACAGGAGCTGCTCTCCATCGATAACCTGTGCGACCGCGCCTACCTGCTGCTCAAAGTCCTCAACCGCGAGTGCCAGCTGATGGAGTTGAAGGCGAGTATCCAGATGAAGACCAGTCAGGACCTTGACCAGCAGCAGCGCGAGTATTTCCTGCAACAGCAACTTCGCACGATACAGGAGGAGCTGACGGGTACACCGGGAGGTGTGGAAATCCGCGAACTGCGCAAGAAAGCGAAAAGCAAGGACTGGCCGAAGGCGGCGGCCGAGCTGTTCGAGAAGGAGTTAAAGCGGCTGGAGATAATGCATATACAGTCGCCGGAATATTCCATGCAAGCCCAATACGTGGAAACGCTCATCAGCCTGCCATGGGGTACCTGCACGAAGGATAATTTCGACCTCCGCCATGCGCAGAACGTTCTTGACCGCGACCATTACGGACTGGAAAAGGTAAAAGAACGTATCATCGAACATCTGGCCGTCCTGAAATTGAAAGGTGACATGAAGTCGCCTATCCTCTGCCTTTACGGCCCTCCCGGGGTGGGGAAGACTTCTCTGGGAAAGTCGGTGGCGAGGGCATTGAAACGCAAATACGCCCGTGTATCGTTAGGCGGCCTGCACGATGAGGCGGAGATACGCGGACACCGACGCACCTATATCGGCGCCATGTGTGGCCGCATTGTCCAGAACCTGCTTAAAGCCGGTTCCTCCAATCCCGTCTTTGTATTGGACGAGATAGACAAGGTGTCGAGCGAGTTTCGCGGCGATCCGGCTTCCGCCCTGTTGGAAGTGCTCGACCCCGAACAGAACAACGCCTTCCACGATAACTACCTTGACATTGATTACGACCTCAGCAAGGTCATGTTCATTGCTACGGCGAACAACATCAACAATATTTCCCAACCCCTGCTCGACCGTATGGAACTTATTGAGGTGAGCGGTTATATCATGGAGGAAAAAGCGGAGATAGCCCGCCGACACCTTCTTCCTAAACAGATGGATCAGCACGGTATCCCCAAGGGGGCGGTGAAATTCCCTCCGAAAACGTTGCAACTTATCATCGAATCCTACACCCGCGAGAGCGGCGTGCGGGAATTGGACAAGAAGATAGCCAAGGTCATGCGCAAGCTGGCGCGCAAGACGGCTTCCGACGAAGCGCTACCTGCCCGTATTGATCCGGCAGAGGTGAAAGATTACCTTGGTGCACCGGAATATTTCCGCGACCAGTATCAGGGCAACGACTACGCCGGCGTGGTGACAGGATTGGCCTGGACGGCCGTCGGCGGCGCTATCCTTTACGTCGAGTCCAGCCTGAGTAAGGGGAAAGGACAGAAGCTGACGCTTACGGGTAACCTCGGCGAGGTGATGAAAGAGTCTGCTATTCTGGCGCTTGAGTACGTACATGCGCACGCCTCGCTCTTCAACATCCCCGAAGAACTCTTCGAGCAGTGGAACGTCCATATCCACGTCCCCGAAGGCGCTATCCCGAAGGACGGCCCGAGTGCGGGTATCACGATGGCGACCTCGCTGGTGTCGGTTTTCACGCAGCGTAAGGTGAAAAGCCATATCGCCATGACGGGCGAAATCACCTTGCGCGGGAAAGTGCTTCCCGTCGGCGGTATCAAGGAGAAGATACTCGCCGCCAAGCGAGCCGGTATCATGGAGCTGATCCTCTGCAAAGCGAATAAAAAGGACATCGACGAGATATCTCCCGATTATCTCAAAGGCCTGACATTCCACTACGTGGAAGATATCCTCGAAGTCATTGCCCTCGTCCTCCTCGAAGAGAAAGTCGCCAACCCGCTCTTCTGACTGAGGTCAGCGCCTTGCATCCCCTGCTCCCCGCAAGGGGGATGTCATCCTTGTCACCTCGCTTGGAAACAAGAGGGGAAACGTTACCTTTGCCTTGTAATAGGCAAGAGTCGGAGAATGGTACGTAATTGCGAAAGACCGCTGAAAATTATGGGGAAGACGTACACCTATGGGGAGTCGAACCCCAATCGTCGGAACCGGAATCCGATATTCTATCCATTGAACTATAGGTGCTCGCAAAGCGGTGCAAAGGTAACATTCCTTCCGGAACATGCGGCCTGCATATGAAACAAAGTTGAAGACCCGTTATGGATGTAAGAATTGAACGGCAGTGGAAAGAGCAGTTGGCCGAAGAGTTTGAAAAAGACTACTTCCGGCAACTGACGGATTTTGTGCGACAGGAATACCGGCAGGGAAAGGTCTACCCGCCGGCGGGCGCTATTTTCAACGCTTTTGATAGATGTCCTTTCGAGCAGGTCAAGGTCGTTATACTCGGACAAGATCCTTATCACGAACCGGGGCAGGCGCATGGATTGTGTTTCTCGGTGCAGGACGGTGTGCCTTTTCCTCCCTCGCTGGTCAATATCTTCAAGGAGATAGAGAGTGATATGGGCGCTCCCGCCCCCTCGACGGGTAACCTCACGCGTTGGGCGGAGCAGGGCGTGTTGCTCCTCAACGCTACGCTGACCGTCCGCGCAGGAGCGGCCGGCTCCCACCAGAACAGAGGATGGGAAACGTTCACCGATGCCGTCATCCACCGGTTGTCCGAGCATCGGCAGCACATCGTCTATATCCTTTGGGGCGCCTATGCCCAACGCAAAGCGGCTTTCGTGGATACCGACCGCAACCTCGTCCTGAAATCCCCTCATCCCTCACCGCTATCCGCTTCGCGAGGTTTCTTCGGCAACCACCACTTCTCCCATGCAAACGACTACCTCCGCTCTACCGGACAAACGCCCATCGTTTGGTAACTTTGAGCAGACCTGCAACCAAAACCTTAGGCTATGCTGTTTAATTCTTTGGCCTATCTGCTGTTTCTGCCGGCGGTCTTTCTATTGTATTGGTTCGTCTTCAAACGGCTCAAAGTACAAAATTGGTTCGTCATTGCGGCGAGCTACTTCTTTTACGGATGGTGGGACTGGCGGTTTCTGTCGCTGCTGCTCATCACCTCGCTGTCGGGCTTTGTCAGCGGGCTGGCGTTGGAACGGTATGAAAGCCGGCAGAAAAGGCGATTGATATGCACCGCCAATATCGTCCTCAACCTGCTTATTCTCGGCCTTTTCAAATATTTCAATTTCTTCGCCGACTCGCTCGCCGTCCTCTGCCGTTCTTTCGGCTACGAGATGGACGCCGTTACGCTAAACCTCGTCCTGCCCGTCGGCATCAGCTTTTACACCTTCCAAGCCCTGAGCTATACCATCGACGTCTACCGCCGTACCCTGCCCGCTACGCACGATGTGGCGGCATTTTTCGCCTACATCTCTTTCTTTCCGCAGATGATGGCCGGGCCGATAGAGCGGGCAACCAATCTCCTGCCCCAATTCCTCCGTCCGCGCACTTTCGACTGTGACGCCGCTACCGACGGCTTGCGACAGATACTCTGGGGTTTCTTCAAGAAGGTGGTCATCGCCGACAATTGCGCTACGTACGTCAATGTGATATTTGAACATCATGAAGGTCTTTCGGGCAGTACCCTTCTGCTCGGAGCGTTCTTTTTCACGATACAGATATACTGCGACTTTTCCGGCTATTCGGATATCGCTATCGGCAGCGCGCGGCTGTTCGGTATCCGCCTGATGCAGAACTTCCGTGTGCCATACTTCTCTCGCGACGTTGCGGAGTTCTGGCGTCGGTGGCATATCTCGCTGACGACGTGGTTCAGGGATTACGTCTATATCCCCCTTGGCGGCAGCCGCTTTGGGAAATGGACGAGTTTCCGCAACACGATGGTGATATTCCTGTTGAGCGGGCTTTGGCATGGCGCCAATTGGACGTTCGTCCTCTGGGGCGCTTATCATGCCCTGCTCTTTCTGCCGCTGTTACTGTTGCACCGTAACCGCCGTTTTCGCGACGTGGTCGCTGCCGGCCGATCGTTGCCGACATTCGGCGAACTGTTCCGGATGGCTTCCACTTTTGTTTTGGTTCTCTTGGGATGGATACTGTTCCGTGCCGAGAGCTTTTCCCATGCCATTGCATACATACAGGGGATTTTCACTCCGTCCCTTTTCAGCACGGTATATATCCATCCCGCATGGAATCTTTCCCTTTTCACCGGTATCATGACATTTGTTTTCATTCTCGTGATGTTCCTTTTCGAGTGGCTACACCGTGACCGCCCTCATGCCCTGTGTCTCCGGACACCCAACATGCCTCTCCGTACAGCCACCTATACGGTGTTCCTGCTGATTGTCTACTTCTTCAACGCCGCTAATCCGGTCGGATTTATCTATTTCCAATTCTGAATGTTGCCATGAACCGTTTCTTTCGTATCCTCCTCCGCTTTTCCCTCTGTCCGGTGATTGTTTTCGCAGCACTTTGTGTCGTTACCCGTATCTATTTTTACTATACATTTCGTGATGCAGTGGCGGCTTCCCAAAACGTGTCTACCGTTATTTTAGGAGATTCACACCCGCAAAAAGCTTTGATTGCGGACAGTATTGATCAATCCTTTAACTTTTCCTTCAGTTCGGAACGGCACGCTAATGATTATAAAAAACTCGGAATACTCTCGGAGAAGGATTCCTTACGGCTCGTCATAGTGGGCGTATCTTACCATTCTTTCGCTTCTTCGCATGAACAGCACACGCCCGCTTACTGTTACAAGTATTGCTTTACTTTCTATCCCTTTATCCGTGAAATGCCATACCGATGCTATTGGGAGTTGTCGGACAGAGCGACGATGATAGAGGTGATACTTTGCCACGAACTTGGATTTCTTTCGCGCAACAGTCTGCCCATGATGAAGCAGGAGCTGATGGGGATACCGCTTCTTTACAGCCATTCTGAGCAGATAGCGCCGCTTCCTGTTGATTGGGCGTCAAAAATAGCCGCACATTATTACGAAGGATACGATGCCGATGTCTTGAGAACGCCGGATTTCTCGTTCATCGAAGCCCTTTGCGACATACAATCCTTTTGCAGGGAGAGAGACTGTAAGCTCGTGCTTTTCAATGCGCCTGTCTCGTCAGGTTACTATGCCCATATCCCTCCTTTTTACAAACATCTGACCGATTCCGTCGTCAATGCGCTTGTCGATAACCGGACGACTTTCTACTTCGATTATACCCGATATCCCCTTCCCGACAGTTGTTACGCCGACGGTGATCACCTCAATCGCTATGGCGCCGATATCATCACCCCTTTGCTGCGCGACAGCCTCCGTTCCCTCGGCCTCCTCGACAGGCTGTAACCTGCTCCCTTCAACTTGATGACATGGGTTTTGCCCATCTTTTGATACCTTTGTACTCGAAAAACATCCGGTAATACATAGTGGAAAAGGACAGTCTGATTATTTACAATACGGAGGACGGGCAGGCTTCCGTCACCCTGACCGCTCG
>JAITAD010000059.1 GCA_031284275.1 Tannerellaceae bacterium | reverse complement strand
GCCTTCGAGCGGCGTTCCTTTAAGGAAGTTTTTCACCGTGCCCTCTCTTCCGGCCAACGGGAGAGAACCAAAATAGGTTTCAGCTTCTGCCGAATGGGACATGTAGGTCAAGACGTCGACAACCAAGCCGGCAGAAAGTTTATCGGACATGGCCAAGCCGTTACCGTCGTACATCACAAGGGGAGTGAGGTCGATTCCCCGCTCTGTCCAACAAGAGGTCATCGCTTCTATCCCTCGCTCGTAAGAACCGGAAGGCGACCCGACGGCTTTGAGCAGAGCATCGGCATAGAGGTTATGACTGTACTCGTTGGTGATTCGGATGATACGGCCAAGCGGCGGCGAGAACGTTGTGCGTATCGTTTGTCGGGGAGGAGGAGGGACAAGGCTGTCCATCGGCAGACTGCGGAGGCAGGCAGGGGACAGGGCGACGGATATCCCCGCATCGCACAGCCGTTCGGTAAGGTATCCGGCGAGAAAGAGCGGCGGGTCGGGAATGTCGCCACTCAGCGGGAAATCCGTTCTCTTTCGGGGCACGGTACCGGTCAGATAACGGTCGTCGGAGAGAGGTAAACCGGTGATAAATGCGGCCGTTCCATCGGTGGCAACGGTCAATAATTCGTTGTGGAAACAGACGGAAGGCATTTCAGGCAGGCAACGTTTCAAGGCAGGGCGTTCGCCGGCTTCACCCGTCTCCAGATACAGGGTATAGGCATTGTCAAAAACGTTCAGTCCGTAACATCCGGCGCCATAGTAACTCCCGACGTCTTCGAGCAACCATTTCGGAGAAACGCCCCGCCCCTGCCCCCGCTCATCGGCGACGACAGACCCCGTTATCGTCCTGACACCTGTCTGCCGAACGGCAGAGACCCATTCGTCGGCAAAGTCCGTCTGCAACTTTCTCGGCTTCTCTGCCGAGAGATATTCCGACCCAATTGTCGGATCGCCTCCCCCTGTAATGCAGATATCGCCGAAAAGGGTATCGCTCCTTATTACACCATCGATGGAGATGGTTGTACGGAATCGATAATCTGCACCGAGCAGTTCGAGCGCCGTCGCCGTAGTCAAAGTCTTCATGACGGAGGCGGGGGTAACCCGTCGGTTCTCGTCAAAAGCGTACAGGAGGGTATCGGCTTCAACGTCACGTACAGCTAAAGCAAAAGTGACCCCTTGCATGAAATCGGCTTGCAGGAGGCGATCGACGGCTACCGGCACCCGCTGCCCCTGCGCAACCGTAAGGGCTGACAGGCAACACAACAATAAAGGTACTTTACGCCTGCTGAGGTTCATCGTCGGAAGGGAGGGGTATGTGGTCAAAAGCTTCCTGGAGTGCCGTCAGCTCTTCCTTAACATGTCGGAGGCGGAGGAGTAACTCGGCTTTATCGGCTACGGCGGAACGGTTATGCCGCAACTGTCGTTTCGCACCCTCGATAGTCATCCCTCGTTCGCGAAGGAGGTGGTAAATCTGCCGCAGGGTATCAACGTCTTCGGCACGGTAGAGGCGCGGCCCCCGTTCGACACGCCGAAATGGCTTGGGCTTGCCAAAAACCTTTTCCCAAAAACGCAACGTAGATTCCTCTACACCTAAAAGTTGCGATACCTCGCTGATGGAGTAGTAGAGCTTCTCCCTGGCCATGTCGGGGATCAGTCCATTACCTGTCCGTGGTTTTCGGCCAACTGTAACATACGGTCGTACTCTTCGGGCGAGAGATCCATGAAGTAGTACTTCGCAGGGTTGTCGTATTTCCCGTTGATGATGACTTCATAATGCAGATGCGGCCCCGTGGATTTCCCCGTATTGCCTACTTCCCCGATGACCTGCCCCCGTATGATATGGTCGCCGCGACGGCAACGGAACTTGCTGAGATGTCCGTAGAGGGTACGATAACCATAGCCGTGCTCGACGATGATGCAATTCCCGTAACCTTGCCGCCAACCGGCGAATGAGATGGTGCCGTTTCCGGTAACATATATCTCCGTACCGATCTTGGCGGAAAAGTCCATACCCGAATGGAAACGCGGTACGCGATAGATGGGGTCTATCCTCATGCCGTAACCAGAGGCGGTATGGTTAAGGTCTTTGTTGGCAATGGGCTGGATGGCGGGGATACACTTGCTTCGCTCTTCGAGGTTCTTCCCCGTGTTGATGAGTTCTTCAAGGGAGTTGGATTGCACGTATAACTGCTTGCGCAACATATCCATTCGGCGAGTGGTGGTAATGACCAGCGAGGAATTGGACAGTTCCATGAGGTGGCGATAACGGTCAGCTCCCCCGACGCCGGATTTTCTGACCGATTCGGGAATGGATTCCGTCTGGAAAATGGCGCGATAAAGGTTTTCGTCCCGCTGTTGGAGGTCGGCGAGCACGTCCATAGCCTCTTTGAGTTGGATGGAAAGCATGTCGTACTGCGACATGAGGAGCTTGTTCTCCTTGCGAAGTATCGCTTCATGGGGAGAATCGAAGAGGTACATCATCCCGCCGAAAGTGAGGAGACCGAAAACTACGCCTGTCGCAAGGTGCCGAACAACGATGAATATCCTGTCCTTCAAGGACGGGAACACCCTCTCGTAACTCAGCGAATCCCTGTTATAAACGTAGTAAGCCTTCCGTGGCATCGTCTTGTCGGCCGGTTCAAAAAACCTTCATTTCGGCAAAGATAAAAATTATCTACATTTGCGGCCATGTTTTTTCGAGAAAAAAACAAGTTGTCTGCAAGGGAAAAATTATGGTAAAAACGGCTAACGAAATACGTGCGTCTTTTAAGGCTTTCTTTGAATCGAAAGGACACAAGATAGTGCCCTCAGCGCCGATGGTCATCAAGGGCGACCCTACGCTTATGTTTACCAATGCAGGGATGAACCAATTTAAGGATATCATCCTCGGTAACGTCCCTGCGAAATACCTGCGGGTTGCAGACGCTCAAAAATGCCTGAGAGTGAGCGGGAAACATAACGACTTGGAGGAGGTAGGACAGGACACCTATCACCATACGATGTTCGAGATGTTGGGTAACTGGTCTTTTGGGGATTATTTCAAACGGGAGGCTATCGATTGGGCTTGGGAATATCTCACGAAAATATTGCCTTTGGATGCGGAACGGCTCTACGCCACCGTCTTTGAAGGGAACGCTGCCGAAGGGCTATCGGCCGATACGGAGGCTGCCGAACATTGGGCGAAGTATCTTCCGGCCTCGCATATCCTCAACGGCAGCAAGAAAGACAACTTCTGGGAAATGGGCGATACCGGCCCTTGCGGTCCTTGCTCGGAGATACACATCGACCTGCGTCCGGAGGCCGAACGTGCCGCAACCGATGGTGTGGAGCTGGTAAACGCCGGCCACCCGCAAGTGGTGGAGATATGGAACCTCGTCTTTATGGAGTATAACCGTTTGAACGACGGTACGCTGGCGCCGCTGCCGGCGAAGGTGATAGACACCGGCATGGGCTTTGAACGGCTGTGTATGGCCTTGCAGGGGAAAACGTCGAATTATGATACCGACGTCTTCCAACCCCTGATATCCGCCATAGCACGCCTTACGGGGACGCCTTACGGGACAGACTCCCGCAAGGACGTTGCCATGCGTGTTATCGCCGACCATGTCCGTACCATTGCCTTTGCCATCACCGACGGGCAGTTACCCTCCAACGCCAAGGCGGGTTACGTGATACGCCGTATCCTCCGCCGCGCCGTCCGCTACGGCTATACGTTCCTCGACCGTCGGACAGCGTTTATCCATACTCTTCTGCCCGTACTCATCGAAACGATGGGCAACGACTATCCCGAACTTTCCACCCAACGGACACTCATCGAACGGGTGATGAAAGAAGAGGAGGAGGCTTTCTTGCGTACACTCGAAACAGGTATCCGCTTGTTGGACAAAAAAATGGACGAAGCGCGCGCCGCCGGATCAACGTTGCTCAAAGGAGAAGATGCCTTCACGCTGTACGACACCTACGGTTTTCCGCCGGACTTGACCGAATTGATCCTCCGGGAGCACGGCATGTCTACCGACCGCCATGCTTTTGATGCCGAGATGGCCAAGCAAAAAGAACGGGCGCGTCATGCCGCAGCCGTAGAAACGGGTGACTGGACAACGCTCGAAGAGGGCGAAAGCCGTTTCGTGGGTTATGACGTGACGGAATGTACCGCCCATATTTTGCGCTACCGCAAAGTGAAACAAAAAAATACGGAACTGTATCAGGTGGTACTTGACCAAACACCCTTTTATGCCGAGAAAGGAGGGCAGGTGGGCGATACAGGGCAACTGGCAGATGCAGAGGGGCATACATGGGTAATTATCGACACCAAATGCGAGAATAATCTGGCCATCCATCTGATGCCTCGCCTGCCTGAGGACGTGACGGCTTCTTTCACCGCCATAGTGGAAGGTGAGAAACGCCTGCAATCCGCTGCCAACCATACGGCCACTCACCTGCTCCACGAAGCCCTGCGGGAACTTCTGGGCGCTCACGTCGAACAGAAAGGTTCTTACGTTTCGCCGGATGCCTTGCGCTTCGACTTTTCCCACTATGCCAAACTGAGCGACACCGAGTTGCGCGAACTGGAACGGCGCGTAAACCGTAAAATCCGTGCGGATATTCCGCTGGATGAACATCGTAACCTGCCTATCGCCGAAGCGAAAGCGTTGGGAGCGATGGCGCTCTTCGGCGAGAAATACGGCGAGGAGGTACGGGTTGTCCGTTACGGCTCATCTATCGAACTGTGCGGTGGGACACACATCGCCCGAACGGGTATGATAGGAGCTTTCCGGATAACGTCCGAAAGTTCCATCGCCGCAGGTATCCGCCGTATCGAAGCGGTGACGGGCGAGGCGGCTGACAGCTTTTCTTACCTGCATCAGGATATCATCCGCGAGATTCGCCTGCTCTTCAACAACATCCCCGATATCGCTTCTGCTATCCGCCGCGCTATCGAAGAGAACGAAGGTATGCGCCGGCAATTGGATGACTATATGAAAGAGCGTGCCGCCACCATCAAAGACAAATTGCTGCAATCCGCCGAGTTACGGCGCGGCGTGAAACTGATACGCCATGCCGACAAGGGAAACATGGAATTGGTCAAGGACATTGCCTTCCGATTGCGGGCAGAGGTCAAGGAGCCTTATCTTCTCGTGGCGGGCGTTACCGAAGAGGAGAAATGTTCGCTGTTGGTGGCTTTGAGCGACAGTATGGTAGCCGAAGGTCACCATGCCGGAAAGTTGGTCAAGGAAGCGGCGCAGTTCATCCGTGGCGGCGGTGGCGGACAACCTCATCTGGCTACAGCAGGTGGAAAGGATGCCGCAGGACTGTCAGCCGCCATAGATGCCGTTATCGCCGGTGCAGGCCTGAACTGAACAGGCCGCCGGACATGAAAAGTTGGAATGAAAGAGAATGAAATGATTTTTGGACTGCGTTCCGTCATCGAGGCGGTGCAGTCGGGTAAGGAAGTAGACAGGATACTGCTGAAAAAAGGCTTGCAGGGCGATCTGGCGCGCGAACTGCTGGACACCCTACGAGGACGGTTCATCCCCGTTCAGTACGTCCCGCAGGAACGGCTTGACCGAGTCACGCGCAAAAACCATCAGGGGGTTATCGCTTTTATCTCTGCCGTAACCTACCAACGTCTTGACGACTTGATTCCGTTCATTTATGAGCAGGGGCGCGACCCTTTTATTCTGCTTCTGGATGGCGTGACGGATGTTCGCAACTTCGGCGCTATCGCACGCACTTGTGAGTGTGCAGGGGTGGATGCCATCGTCATCCCTTCGTCAGGCAGTGTCTCGGTGACGGCCGATGCCATGAAAACTTCCGCCGGTGCGCTTAATCACCTGCCGGTCTGTAAGGAACGTACCATCAATGGAGCAATACGTTTCCTCCGACAAAGCGGCTTGCAAGTCGTCGTCGCTTCCGAAAAGGCTGCCGAACTGCACACGGATGTTTCTTACAATGGCCCTCTCGCTATCGTCATGGGCGGGGAAGACACCGGCGTCTCTGCCGATAACCTCCGCATTGCCGACCACATTGTCCGCATCCCGCAACGGGGGGCTATCAACTCTCTCAACGTTTCTACCGCTGCCGCTATAATCCTTTACGAAGCTATCCGTCAGAAATCCCCCCCTCGTTCCGACCGTTAGTCTACGTTGAGGGTGATCCGGCAAAATGCGCTGACCGTGAGGGTGGGCGACTGCTTTTTGAGGTACTGCTCAATGGTGAGTTTGTTGTCTTTGACAAACTCCTGTTGTAGCAAGGTGTTTTCCTTGTAATACTTCTGGATAGCGCCCTGCGCAATACGGTCGAGGAGATTTTCCGGCTTACCGGCCTGACGTGCTTTGTCGCGGGCGATATCCAACTCCTGCTCGATCGTCTTTTGGGGAACTTCCTCCGGACGGACGGCTACCGGATTCATCGCCGCCACCTGCATGGCCACGTCGCGGGCAGGCTGACGTTCTACCTTCTCGTTGAATGCCACGATGGTCGCCAACTTGTTTCCCGGATGGATGTAGGAGATGGTGGACTCGCCCTTGACGAACTCGTAGTAGCCCAACTCCATTTTCTCACCCGTCACCCCGATACGGTCGGTGATATGCTCCTGCACGGAACGGCCGTCGGCAAGCGAGGCGGCAAGCAAGGCTTCCAACGAAGCCGGCTTGATATCCATAACAAGGTCAAGGATTTGCCGCGTAAGGCCGGCAAACTCCGCATTCTTTGCGACGAAGTCGGTTTCACATTTGAGGGCGACAATGGCGGCAAACCCTTCCTTTTCGGCTGCCAACACACACCCTTCGGAGGCTTCGCGATCGGAACGTTTTGCCGCAACCGCTTGTCCTTTCTTGCGAATAATCTCCATTGCCTTCTCGAAGTCTCCTCCGGCTTCCTGTAAGGCGTTTTTACAGTCCATCATCCCGGCCCCGCTCATTTTGCGCAGGTGGGTTATCTCTGCCATTGTAACTGCCATATCTCTTTTGACTTGTTGTTCGTGTTATGCTTCTTCCCTTTTTTCAGGTTCGGGAACGACCGCTTCGGGAGCTGCGGCCTCTGCTTCGTGAGTTTCGGGTGCGGCTGCCTCAGTTACAGCAGCTTCAGCAGCGGCTTGCGAAGCTTTACGGCCGACACGGGCGCGGCGGTCTTTCCTCGTCGGGACTGCCTCTTCACCTTCGGCGGGAGTATCCTCTTCGGGCTTGCGGGCTTTGCGTTCATCCAACCCTTCCTTAATGGCGGCGCAGACAGTGTTGATGATAAGTTCGACGGACTTGGTTGCGTCGTCGTTAGCGGGGATAATGTGGTCTATGGAAGCAGGGTCGGAGTTGGTGTCTACGATGGCGAAGACCGGAATACCGAGCCGCTTGGCTTCGCGTACGGCGATGTGCTCTTTGAGTACATCCACGACGAAAAGCGCTGCCGGCAGACGTGCCATGTCGGCTATCGATCCCAACATCTTTTCAAGTTTCGCCCGCTGACGGGTTATCTGCAACTTTTCCCGTTTGGAGAGGTTGTCATAAGTGCCATCCTTACTCATCTTATCAATGGCGGACATCTTTTTGATGGCCTTACGGATGGTGGGGAAATTGGTAAGCATACCACCCGGCCAACGCTCAACGACGTAGGGCATTCCCGTAGCCGCCACTTGCTCGGCCACCACCTGACGCACCTGCTTTTTCGTCGCTACGAAAAGGATGCGCTTGCCGTCGAGGGCAAAATCTTTCAATACTTGCGAAGCCTCTTCGAGTTTGGAAACGGTCTTATGCAGGTCAATGATATGGATACCGTTTCGCTCGGCGAAGATATAGGGCGCCATAGCAGGGTTCCACTTCCTTTTCAGATGGCCGAAATGCGCACCCGCTTCAAGTAATTGTTCAAAGGTAACTGTTGTCATTAGATTCTATCTGTTCGTTTACGTTCTTTCCGGATGAAGCAACGTCGAAGTAGCCCTCGTGGCAGGTGGCCGGTTCGCTACCTGCCTGATGAATGAGGAGTCCTCGCCGTTTAGATACTAAACGCTCTCGCTATTTGTCTCAATACAATTAACGTTTGCTGAATTGGAAACGCTTGCGTGCTTTGGGACGCCCGGGCTTCTTACGTTCCACAGTGCGGGGGTCACGCGTGACGAAACCTTCGGCGCGGAGAATAGGCTTGACCTCTGCGGATATCTTGATGAGCGCTCGCGCTATCCCAAGCCTCGCCGCCTCCGACTGGCCTTTGAAACCGCCACCATCCAAGTTGATTTGGATGTCGTACTTATCGGCTGCTTCCAATTTATTCAGCGGCTGCCTGACAACGTATTGGAGGAGGGGAGAGGGGAAATATTGCTCAAGATCCCGCTTATTGATGGTGATTTTACCTGTCCCTTCTTTGAGGAATATGCGGGCTACCGCCTCTTTCCGCCGTCCTATTGCTGTGATGAGTGCCATCCTTTCGCTAAGTTACTTGTATGTGTTGATGTCAATTACTTTGGGTTGCTGCGCTTCGTGACGATGCTCCGTACCGGCATAGACGTAGAGGTTGCCCAAGATAGCGTCTCCCAACCGATTCTTGGGAAGCATCCCTTTCACTACTTTGCGAAAAAGACGGTCTTCACCCTTTTCTTTCAGACGTGCAGGGGACATGGCACGTTGGCCGCCGGGGTAACCGGAATAACGAAGATAGACTCTGTCCGTCCATTTCTTACCTGTCAGGACTACCTTATCGGCATTCACGACAATCACATTATCGCCACAATCCACGTGCGGGGTGAAGTTCGGTTTGTACTTGCCGCGAAGCAACTTGGCTACTTTCGAGCACACGCGCCCAAGCGCCTGCCCTTCGGCGTCCACCACGACCCACTCTTTCGTGACGGTCGCCTTATTAGCTGATACGGTCTTGTAACTGAGTGTATTCACGTGCAAAATCCATTACTTTTATTTCCACACAAATCGGAGGGCAAAAGTACAACTTCTTTTCTAACGGCAAAACTTTACACCTTTTTTTCGTAGTTTTGCAGCTTCAATGGGGGATGGAGACGGACGTTGGACGTTAGACACGTATCAGGCACGCACAGTAGCTTATAGATGGAAGCAGGGATGGGATTGAACGTTCAGGCGAGGCTGCGGAGAAGCAGTTCGGGAGCGGCTGCTGTCGGGCGTTTGATTGTATTGGCTCTTTGGGGAACAATGCTGTGTCCGGGGGCGACATTTTGCGGAATAGGAGAATTGGAGGCACGTACATGGTACGTGAAACCGAAGCTGTATGATGCGGAAGATATGAATTCGCCTGCTTCATCATGGCAGACGGCAATACGGCTTTGGGAGGCGTTGGAACGAGCGGAGGCGGGCGACGAGCTGTTGTTGCAGGTGGGAAGCTATACGGCGACGCTTCCCCGCCCCGAGGGCTACTACTCCTATCCCATAGGGAAAAGCCTCACCATCAAAGGGGGATATGTCGGTATGCAGGATGATGCGCTCTCTCCTTCCGAGAAGACGATACTGTTACCGCCGGCTGAACATCGGGTAATGGTCATCGCTGCCGGCGAGGTGACGTTGCAAAACCTGACCATTTGTAACGGGAATGCTGCCGGAGAACCGGATTATCTCATCTTAGGGGTAAATCGTTATCCGGCGACAGGAAAAGGTGGAGGGTTGCTTGTCACGGGAGCTGCTTCAGTGACGCTGATAGATGTGCATTTCGAAGACAACCGAAACCTCTGCGCTGACGGTGCAGGGGGAGCGATAGCCTGCCTTGGGGGTGGAGGAGATGCCGTGCCGAGGATCATTTTGAAAGGGCGATCGGTGTTTGCCCGCAACGTGGCGGCCACCCTTGGGGAACAGGGACGGGGCGGAGCTATCTATGCAGAAAGGCTGGCGGAGGTGAACATCTTCGGGTCGGCATATTTCAGCGACAACACGGCCGCTGCCCAAGGTATGGGTGCAGGAGGGGCTATCTATTCCTGCGCTCAGTTTACGGTAAAAGCCGACACGTTCGTCGTGGAACGCAACTATGCCGCCAAAGCAGGGGCAGGATATGGCGGCGGCTTGTTTTTTGCAGCCCCCCAATCGGCGTTGATACAGGCAAAATGGGCATCCATAGAAGGAAACGCCGCTACCTCTTCAACAAACGACGAAGGGTACGGCGGAGGTATCTTTCTGGATGGCTGCGTATTGAGATTTCAAGGAGGGGAGTTACGTAATAATGTAGCCTCATTCTCCGAAGCCACTACAAAGGCAGCATGGGGTGGCGCATGTTATCTGGATAATGGGGCGAGCCTTGACATTGACGGCGGAACGGTGGTGTCGGGGAACGTTGCCACTAACGGGTTAGGGCCGGCTTACGGAGGCGCTTTCTATGTGAATAACCATGCGATACTGTCCCTTCTTGACACGTGGGTGACGGGGAACAAGGTTTCAAAATATGCGGTATCCCCACCAACGTCGGGAAGCGCAGTCCATCGGTCGAGCGACTCTTACTTCCTCACGGCTAACGCTACATGTATCTACAACAACGAGGAACCGCAAATGGTTTTTCCGGACGAAGTATGGACGGTCAATCTGCCCCAACTGCATCCCGAAGTGGTGTACGACAAACCATGGGGCGCTTACGCCGTAAAACGTGGAGCGCGATTTATTTTCCACCCCCGCACGAAACGAGGTTTTAATCTGGTGGCGCTCGCCTGTACGGGCAGAGACCCCCTATCTGCCAATGCCAACGGAATCTTTGACTTTGTGCCGACAGAAAACGTAAGCCTTTCTTTTATCTCACCGAAAGTCATCACCATCTTCGACGATAAAGGCAGGACGTCTTCGGCCGTTTCCCGAAGAGGGATAGATATCCCGCTGCATACCGTCGTAACCCCTATGGAAGCTTCCATACAGACGCCTACATGGGCTATCACTCCCTCCAACGTAGCGACATTCATTGATGGCGATGCCCATGCTTCCGAGCGTACGGTCAGGACAGAAGAGTTCGGCGCTACAGCGAATGTCCGTGCCTATATCGAGGAGTTTCCCGAAGTGGCGGTGTCTTACAACATCACCGTTGCTCAAAAAACTGTCGATTCTTTGTCCATACGGGACAGCAACGGGCAGACCGTCGCCTTGCTCAACAACGCTACTGCGTTCGACGTTTATGCGACGATCTTTCCCGCCAATGCACCCAACCCTGTCCTGAATTGGGAAATCTCTCCGCCCGAGGCGGCAGAGTTCACCGACGTCGCCGTCAATACTTACCGACGCATCTCTTTGTTGCCGGGTTACACGTTGCCTGTTAAGGTGATAGCAAAAACTACCGACGGTTCCAATCTTGCTGCCACTTTCACCATTGACAGCGTCCATGTTCCCATCACCAGCTTGCAGATCGTAAACAGCTCGGGACTCACTTCCTCGTCCATCGGCTATGGGGACAGTCCTCGTCTCGAAGTCCTCATCACGCCCTCGAACGCTACACACAAAGAGTTACGCTGGTCTATCGTTTCTATGACGCCTGATTGCGCTTCGTTCGTTCTTTCCAACCCTTCGGGGACGGTTCGCGCCGTAAAGGCCGATATGGCCGGCGTACGTTTCCAAGTGCGTGTCGAGAGCACCGACGGATCAAAAAGGTATGCCCTGCACCCTATAGATGTAGCCGAAGTTTCTCCCCGATCGGTCACGTTGCGTAATGCTGCGGGAGCAAGCAGTATCAAGATGGCTTATCGGCAAACGATAACCCTCTATCCGCGCCTGTCGCCGGAAGAAACTACCGTTCGGACGGTCACGTGGAACATCTTCCCTACCGGCGCAGCAGTCTTCGATGACATATATGGCACTACCCCCACCCTGCAAGACGTCCCTCGACATCTCAAAGTTTTACGGCCGGATGTCCTTGTGAAAGTTTCCGTAATCACCGCAAACGGACATAGCGATACTTTCCTGATACAGACCAAGCCCCTCCCGTTGGACAGTATCGTGGTGGAAAATCCCTATGGAAACCGACAGACCAATACCGCAAAAGGTTCAACCATAGAGTTGCAAGCGATACTCTTCCCCGCAGAATCCCCTGACAAGGGCATCGCTTGGGACGTTC
This sequence comes from Tannerellaceae bacterium, assembly GCA_031284275.1. The sequence goes on along the minus strand of JAITAD010000059.1, from coordinate 5,417 downwards.
GTCCGGAAAACGCCGCAAGGCTTACCCCCTCGCCAAACGCCTTGACCTGTGGGGTCGAAGTCCTGCGCTCGGACGTAGATATATACGTCACCGCCATAGCCACCAAAGAAACATCTAACGGCGTACGGGGCAATCATGTCATACATATTGCCCCCAAGCCCGTCGTCAAGGTATCGTTGGAGGATGAGGGGGGAGGCAAATCGTCCGTCATCCCCTACAACGGCAGCATCACGCTCAAGGCCTCTCATGCGCCTGAGGACGCCGACAGGGCGGTCTATCAGTGGACCGTCTCGCCATCCGGCGTCTTGGAGTTTACCGACACTAATCCGATCAACTCCGTACGTACGCTCAAGGCGCTTAAAAGCGGCACACAGGCTATCGTGACGGTGAGTATCGGCGAGCGGGAATCGTCTTATACAGTCATCGTCGCCGAACGACCGAATTATGCCTCTGCCCTTACCCTTCACGATGCGAACAACACCGTAGTCTCGGAAGTACTTTTCGGAGATTCCATCGAGCTGACGGCTTCCCTGTTCCCTACGGATGCCCTCAACAATGCCCTCGAATGGGAGGTAATGCCTGTCGGTTATGCGGTTTTTACCGGTGGAGAAGGCCCTACTCGCACGATCAAGCCGACCGAACCGAACGCCACCCTCATTCGGGTATGCGTCTCTACGTCCAATGCCGACTATCCCGACGCACCTAAGCTGACGGCCGAATATCTCATTTCCATCGGTAAAACACCGCTCACCGGCGTTTCCATCACGAACCCCAATGACGCATCGAAAACCTATCATGCGGGCGACATCGTATCCCTTGTGTCCTCTTTCACTCCCGAAAAAGGGACTAATGGGGCGCTTACTTGGAAGGTAACTCCTCCGGAAGCGGCCGAAGTACTCGGCAAGGACGGGGATGTCATCCGTAGTGTCAAGTTATTACAGGCCAATACACGCACAGGGGTATCTGTGCACAGTAAGGATGGTACCAACCTCTCCGATACCGTCTATCTTACTACCGAATCCATTGATGTGGAGAATGTGTCCATCATTTGCGAAAATGAGAATGATGACAACGCATTCAACCGGAACGACATCATCACCCTGCAAGCGATACTTAACCCTTCCAATGCCACCACACAAGCTGTCAGTTGGGAAATATCACCTGAAGGGGCGGTAGCGTTTCTGACCCCGAACGATTCCGCAGCGCTCAAACGCCAATTGCAGGTGAAGCAGAGCAACGTAGATGTGACCGTCACGGTATATGCCGATAACCGCCGCCGTGCCGCTTCCTACACTTTCCACGTGCGCTCCACCCTCGTCACCGCCCTAACGCTCGTCGCCCCTCCGGCGCCGAACATTTTCCACGTAGGCGATAAGATACTGCTGACGGCCGACTACCTTCCCACCGATGCTACCAACCCTTCTCTGACATGGACAATATCTCCCGAAGGCGCTGCCGAGTTTCTCTTACCCGACGAGATAGACAACCAACGGGAACGTATCCTGCATATTTTACGTCAGGAAAAGTTGATAAAGGTGAGCGTATTTGCCGGTGACGGCAGTAATAAGACAAGTTTCTGCAGCCTCACGGCAGAGACAGTACCCCTTGAAGCATTCACACTGACGGATACTAACGGGCGACTGGAGTCGGCCATAGATGTCGGAGCAACAGTCTGCCTCGTTGCGGGTTTCCTCCCCTCCAATGCCACGGACACGGAACTTGACTGGCAACTCTCTTCCGAGGCTGCCGCCTTTGTCAGCGTAACCACTGAGACACCCGGCATGAAATATGTAAAGGCGTTGCAACCTCTCTCGGAAGTAACCGTGACGGCGACCTCGAAGTCCCGTCCCATCCTCTCCTGTACCTATCACCTCACCATCAATCCGTATCCTATCACCAAGATATCCATCCTCAATGAGCAGGGGCAGGACAGCAGTTACCTCAATCCAAACAACACCATTACGCTCACAGCAGATGCCTTCCCCATCGCAGGGACATTACAGGCTTTCGATTGGCATATTTTCCCCATCGGGGCAGCAGAGTTTGTTTCTAATGACCAACCCACCGGTAAGACTCAGGTCATTCGCGCCCTCAAAGCGAATGTCACGGCCACGGTCGTCGCCGTAGCAAAAGACCAGGCTCAGCGTTCTGCCATGCACACCCTCCTCATCCGCCCCCTCACCCTACAATCGTTCACTCTTCAAGATGCCGAGGGGAACACATCTTCCACAGTGGATATCTACCAAAATATCCCCCTCGAAATCGTTCTCACCCCATCCGAAGCGCCCCTTCCTACATTGCAGTGGACCGTCGATCCGGTAGACGCTGCCACATTGACGGAAGAGGTGGCGGACGACCCCTTGCATCGGGTGCTCACCCCCATACGTTCGGACGTGACAATAACGGTCTCCGTACAACCTGTCGATGACCTATGGCCTGCGGCCACCTATTCGCTTGCCGTACGCCTCATCCCCATTACGGGACTCTCTCTGTCAGCCTTCAACGATATTTCCACCATATACATGGGCGAGACATTGGCGCTCACAGCCATCATCACACCCTCATGGGCTACGTACCAGACACTCTCATGGAGTATCTCCCCCGAAAATGCCGCTTCTTTCTCCGATCCGACTTCGGCGAACAGCCTCACCCGTACGCTTACCGCTCTTCAGGAGTGGCAGAAAGTAGATATCGTAGTGACTGCTACCGACGGTACGCACGCCAAAGCCGGCTTTTCGTTCTCCATACTCCCACCTCTTTCCGAAGTTCCTGTGAATGAGACTGCTCCGGATGTCCGTTATCTTGCCGGCGGACGCCTCCACCTCCTCCGTCTCGCCGGTGTCCGTTGCTGCCTCTTCGACATATCCGGCAGAGTATTGGACGTTTTCACGCCCTCAACTCTCGACGAGGAACACTTCCTTTCTCGTCCTCTCCCCCCCGGACTGTATATCCTTTCCGCTCCCGTTCCCTCTCGCCCTCAACTTTTCCGCCTACTCGTCAGGTAAATCTTACGGAAGTTGCAAGGATGAATAATAAGTTATACCTTTGCACCCGTTTTCGGAGGGCAGGTCCCATAGCTCAGTCGGTTAGAGCACCTGACTCATAATCAGGGCGTCCTTGGTTCAAGCCCAAGTGGGACCACCGAGGCCAACCGAAGCCGATAGATTTGCTAGCTCAGCAGGTAGAGCACATCCCTTTTAAGGATGGGGTCCCGGGTTCGAACCCCGGGCAAATCACTTTCCCCGAACGGATTGGTTTAACGGGAGACGAGTTGGCGGACGATGAGGCGGTCGGTTTGGGAATGGCCGTAAGAAACGGGGACGGGGGAGGTATCGTGTATCATCAACGAGGGAATGGGGTTGCGAGCGGAGGCATGAAACTCCGGTGCGCATGTTTCGGCTTCGATACGGGCGATGTTATCCGGACGAATGCCGCTGCCCGGCATGACGATGATACGTCCGGCGGCTTGTTTCACCAATTGGGCAATGAGTGGAATACCGGCTTCGGCGGTAGCTTGGCCGCCGGAGGTGAGGACACGGTCGCATCCGGCGGCGATGAGGTCTTCGAGGGCGGCGAAAGGATCGCGACAGGCATCGAAAGCCCTATGGAAAGTGACGGACAACGTGCCGGCAGCCTCTCTCAGGCGATGAAGCAAAGCCGTATCCACATCGCCCTCCCGTGTCAGACACCCCGTAGCAATGCCGTCTATCCCGATTTGGCGGCAGAGGCCGATGTCGGCGATCATGGCCTCTACCTCCGGTACGGTATAAAGGAAATCGCCGGAGCGCGGGCGGATGATGGCGTGTATCCGCAACGAGGATGTCAGCGCACGGGCAGTAACCATCTCTCCGTAACTCGGCGTAGTACCCCCTTCGGGGATACCGGCGCAAAGTTCCACGCGCGTTGCGCCGCCGGCCTCCGCCTCTACGCAACTGAGCGCTGAGTTGGCGCAGACCTCAATAATGCGCCTTACTTCTTTTTCTTGACCGACCATCCGTACTTACCCACGAAATCGCCGAGTTCGTAGTATTTACCATGTGCATAGGCCAGCAACCCGGCAGCTTCCAAATCGAAAGGTTGCGTCTGCGGGTTTTGGGAACCGGAAGGGAAGAAACGGTCGTCGGCGAGGATGTTCACCACTTCGGCAATGAACATATCATGGCTGCCCAGCGGCTTTACTTCCACGACACGGCATTCGATACTGATGGGCGACTCTCCGATGGCCGGCACACTCACTACGGAGGCTTTCACCGGTGTCAGTTTCATTTCTTCGAACTTCCGCACGTCACGCCCCGACGTCACGCCACACCAATCTACGGCGAAAGCCATATCTTTGGTTGTGAGGTTGATAACGAACTCCTTATCCCGACTGATGATGCCGTGCGAATGTCGTTCGGGACGTATTGAGATGGAACACATGGGAGGGTTGGAGCAGATGGTGCCCACCCATGCAAGGGTGATGATGTTACGTTCCGCTTCCGTTTTGCCGCAACTCACCAAAACGGCCGGTACAGGGTAAACGAGTGTCCCCGGTTTCCAATTTATTTTCATGTTCTTTTGTTTTTAACTGAATTAAAAAACGATTTCTTCCTTGCTGATTTTACGTTCGCAGTAGTGGCAGCGGACGGTGCAATTATCCGCATCCTTGTCGATGACATGGAAACGGGTGGGCATCGGTTCGTTATTCGTGATGCAGCGCGGATTGTTACATTTGATCACCCCCGTGAGTTCGTCCGGTAGAGAAAGCGTTTTTTTCTCGACCACTTCATAATCGCGGATGGTGTTCAACACCACATTGGGGGCTGCCAATGCAATGCGGTTTATCTCGTGCTCTTTGAAGAACTTGTCAGCCACCTTAATCATGCCTTTGCTGCCCATCTTGTTGCTCGGGAAGTTGTTTCCGATGGTGATGGTGTTTTCCAACCCCTCCAACCCAAGCAGCGAGGCGACTTTGAACAGTTTTGCAGGGGGAATGTGGTCGATTGCCGTCCCGTTCTCCAGTGCGGCGACCATCAGTTTACGTTTCTTCATATTTTATTTCAGGCTTTCCAAACGGGTGGTTATCATAGCAGGAATATCATCATCTTTGCCTCGATAGTTGGTTTGGAGGCTTTGGAGGTAGATACGTGCCTGTGCAGGATCGTCCTGACGGATGTAGATGTCTGCCCAGAGAATGAAACTGCGCGCCAACCAATAAGCGTGCGGGGTGCCTTTGGCGGCATAGTCCTCCAAGAGGGCGATGGCACGGGCATCGTCGTTGGTGTCGTACCAATGCTGCGCCAAGAGGTATTTCGCTTCTGCTCCCTGCGGCGTGTGGGTGTCTTCGGAGAGGGCTTCGATATCAGGAAGGGCTTCTTCCCACCGGCCGTCGGCGATGAGGCTTTTTGCCAGAACGAGACGCGCTTCGGTTTCCAGAA
>JAITAD010000009.1 GCA_031284275.1 Tannerellaceae bacterium | reverse complement strand
CCGGTTTTGCCGGCCTTATCCGTTCCTGCACCGACTACGCCTCAGAGCACAGTGCCGAAAACGTAGCCCACTACATCGCCCAACACTCCGGTCTCCTCGCCCAGCTCCGCAACGACCATACCGATGAGGGTGTCAGCCGCCTCGAAAACACGGAGGAGCTTCTCCGTGCCATCGCCGAGTTTGTCGAGACGCGGCGTGCGGAAGACTCCGAAGCCGTCTTTCTGGCCGACTACCTCGCCGACGTAGCCCTCCTCACCGATCAGGACGCCGATACGAACGACACCACCCCCCATGTCACCCTCATGACCGTCCACGCCGCCAAAGGATTGGAGTTTGAAAACGTCTTCATCGCCGGACTTGAAGAAGGCCTCTTCCCCTACGCCCTTGCTACCGAAACGATACGTGACCTCGAAGAGGAGCGCCGACTCCTCTACGTGGCCATCACCCGTGCCCGGCAGCAATGTTTCCTCTCCCACGCCACCTCCCGTTTCAGCTATTCCGTCCGCCGCGAACAACCCTGTACCCCCAGTCGGTTCTTCCTTGATATCGACCCCCAATACCTCCAAGTCCTTTCCCCCGTATCCGCTTTCCGACGATTTACCTACTGAGTAACCCTTATTTACCTATTGAGAAACCCTTTTCAAACAGATTTTCCGATGAAAAACCCCATCCTGATGATCAAGCAGTGCAACGAGAAAGACGAACCCTACTTTCTCCTCCGCGGACAGGACCTCTGCGCTCTGGCCGCCATCGAAACCTACTACCGCGAAGTCCTGCAAAAAGTCACCGACCCCTACTTTATCGAAGAGATAGAAGAAATCATGAAAGACTTCCGTGCCTACCGCGAAGAGCTCTCCCACACCAAAATCCCCGACTGACCGTCCTGCCATGTCACAGAAAAAGCAAAGTAATTTTGAAGAGTTAATAGGTGATTTATCTCACGTACATGAGGTATTGCAAGATTACGCTGCAAAATCTGTCAATCAATTTCTTTCGCTCAGAAATTGGATGTTTGGATATTATATCGTCGAATATGAACAAAATGGAAGGGATAGAGCAAGATACGGAGAAAATCTGATGCAGGCAGTGGCAAATAACTTACTCCATATCAAAGGACTTCGTTTTCGTCAATTGTATTTATGCAAAGACTTTTACCTGACATATCCCCACTTTTTGCGGACGGTGTCCGCAATATTACAAAACGGTGATTATGAAGAGGGTGAGATTTTGCGGACAGTGTCCGCAGAATCTCATGAAGGGTTGCTCTCACCGGAATTGTTACTATCCCGCCTTTCGTTCTCTCATTTCATCGAACTCATTCGCGTGAAGACGCAGAGGTCATACGGAACCCGTACATCATCGAATGACCCTGTTACAGATAAGATATACACAAAGAGCTTTCCTTAAAGTATATTGCAGGTAATATATTTTTTTGATGATATTGTTTCAGGAAAGGCGCTGAATGGCCGTTATGCCTTTGAGGGGGCGCAGTTTTTTGATAAGTCGGGTGAGGTGGGGGGCGGAGGCGGAAGCGATGGTCATGGTCGCCTGAAAGAGGCCGGCGGCCGTATCGATAGTCAGGTTACGCAACGTGATGCCACTCTCTTTGGTCACGACGGAGGTCAGGGAGGTGACGATAGTCAGGTCATCCCGCCCCGTGATACGCAGGATGGCGACGCAATCGGCGTTGTCGGGCAGGCTACTCCAACGGGCAGCGATAACGCGATGAGGAAAACGGTGCGTCATGTCGGAAGCGTTAGGGCAGTCGCTACGATGAATACGTATCCCCTGAGTAGAGATGAACCCGAAGATAGCGTCCCCCCGCATGGGATTGCAACAACTGGCGAGCTTATACTCCATCCCTTTGACGTTCTGCCCTTCGAAAAGAATATCCTCGTCCGCAAGAGGAACGAGAGGCGGCGGGACGAACTCGTCGGCGGAGCGCGTCTCGGAAGCCGCAACAACCTCGTTCTCACGTTGCAAGAGTTCAAGATACTCCTCAATAACGGTATTGGGGTCAAGACGATTGGTAGCGATATCGGTATAGAAATCCGTGAGTGTCTTGTACCCCTTACGCTTGGTATAACGCATGAAGACAGCCTCATCAACGTCAATCTTGCGGTTCTTGAAGCGGCGTTGGAGCGTCTCTTTGGCCGTTTCGACGTTCTTGGCAGCTTCTTCGCGTAACGCCTGCTTGATTTTGAGGCGTGCGCGGGGAGTGATGACGAAGTTCAGCCAGTCCTGCTTGGGTGTCTGCGAATGAGCGGTTAGGATGGTGACGGTATCACCGCTGTGGAGGACATGTTTGAGCGGCACGTTACGACCATTGACAAGCGCAGAAACACAACGCGAGCCGAGACCGGTATGGATGGCGAAAGCGAAGTCCGGAATGGTCGCCCCCTGCGGCAACTTGATGAGTTCCCCGCCGGGAGTGAAGACATATATCTCCTCCTTGTAACGTTCGATATTGAAATCGGGAAGCGTGACACCCTTGTATTTCCAGTGTGCGGCAAGTCCCCGTTCGGCCACCTCATCCATCCGCTGCGTACGGATCTGCACTTCCACCCAACGTTTCTGCGGCCCCATAACGGTGATATGCAAACTCTCATAGCCATTGGCTTTGGGAATGGATATCCAGTCGCGCATTCGGGAAGGGTTGGGCGGATACATGTCGGTCAGGAGGGAATAGACGTACCAGCATTCGGCACGTTCCCGTTCGAGTGGCGTGTCAAGGATGATACGTATGGCGAAGAGGTCATAGATATCTTCAAAGTCTACCTTCTGTTTTTTGAGTTTGTTGTTGATGGAATGGATAGACTTGGTTCTTCCTTTGATGTCGAAGTGCAGGCCGGCGCGTAATAACCGCTCGCTGACAGGGTTGATAAACTGCGCTATGTAAGCGTCACGCGAACGTTTGGTCTCGTTCAGCTTGTGACGGATGAAGTCGAATTGTTGCGGGTCGGTGTATTTGAGGACAAGGTCTTCAAGCTCGCTTTTAACGACATACAGGCCGAGACGATGCGCCAGCGGTGCATAGAGCGAAGCCGCCTCGGACGAGAGACGGAGGCGATCCGACTCGACAAGCTGTTTGCCCCGCCGCATGAGGCAGAGACGGTCGGCAATCATGAGCAGCAGGACACGAACGTCTTCGGCAAAGGAGAAAAGGAGATGGTGGAAGTTCTCCGTATTTACCGCCGTGTTACGCGTATAGAGCGATGTCGTTTTGATAAGCAGACGCAGGAGATGCGCCGTCTCCTCGCCGAAGAGCCGTTCCACTTCCTCAGCAGAGAGATACTCCTTCCTGACGGGACGATACAGTAGAAAGGCGAGCAGCGGTTCGCGCCGCAGGCCTATCTCCTTCACCACGATAAGCGCCGTTTCTATGCAACGCAAGCCCCCGTTGAGGCCATTCCCGTCACGCCGATAACAGTCAGGAGGAATTGTCTGTCTGAATATCCGCTTGATTTTTCTGAGGTCATCCCTGTCGAAAGCGTCCCCCATTGCGGCGATAAGGGTGCGGTAATGTGCACGAAAGGCCGCTTTCTCTTCTGCGGTAAAAAATGCTTCGTCCATCGGGAGGAGAACTTGGGTTTGCGTCGCCAAAGGTAATGTTTTACTTTTGCGGGCGCTTCCGACAGAGGCGACGTACTGAACAGTAACACACAGACAGAAACATGAACTTCGTAGAGGAATTGCGCTGGCGGGGGATGATACACAATATGACGCCCGGCGTGGAAGAGGCGTTGGAGAAGGAGCAGATGTCAGCCTACGTGGGGATAGACCCGACGGCCGACTCCCTGCACATCGGGCATCTGGTGGGCGTCATGATGTTGCGACATTTCCAGCGGGCGGGGCATCG
>JAITAD010000007.1 GCA_031284275.1 Tannerellaceae bacterium | reverse complement strand
CGGGCGTTTCGGATTCCGGTCGCCATGTCGTTTCCCAATCCTGCGGCTTGATAAAGGGGTTGTATCGCCGGTTTATTGTTATGGTGGGTGGAAGGATAGACGTGTCGCGCGCCGATGGGCTGTACACGGGGATGTCTATCGCCTCTTTCCGCTCAAAGTCAATGGACGGAATGGCGCTGGATTTTGCCAGAGCTTCCCGCACGCCGGAAAGCAGTATCTGCCGTAACGGCATTTCGTTCTCGAACTTTATCTCGGTCTTGGTCGGGTGGATATTGACGTCAATTCCTGCGGGATCGACTTGAAAGTAGAGGAAATAATGGGGCATCTCGCCGACCGGCGCAAGCCCTTCGTAGGCTTGCATCACCGCCTTATGGAAAAATCCGTGACGCATGAACCGTCCGTTCACGAAGAAATATTGTAAGGCTCTTCTCCTCGTTGCATCAGGACGCCCCACAAAACCTGACATTTTCCCCAAAGTTGTCTCTACCTCTACCTGCAAGAGTGCCCCCCCCAGACTTTTTCCGAAGATGTCGGTTATGCGTTGCCGCAGACCGGTTGCCGGCAATCCCAACACCTCCGTATCCTGATGCCATAAGCCCATACGTATGGCAGGATAGACCAAAGCTACCCGCTCAAACTCCTGCAAGATGTGCCGGAACTCCGTTTCGTTTGCTTTCAAAAACTTTCGGCGTGCCGGAACATTGTAGAACAGATTCTTTACCGCGAAAACGCTGCCTTCAGCGCATCCGTCCGCCTCCATCCCTGTCACCAACGAGCCGGCCACCTCCAATTTTCGTCCCAATTCCTCCCCCCGTTCCCGTGTCCGCAGTTCCACTTGCGCTACTGCGGCAATGGAAGCGAGCGCCTCTCCTCGAAAACCTAACGTCTGCAGGGCAAACAAATCGTCGGCCGACCCGATCTTCGATGTGGCATGTCGTTCGAAGGCCATCCGCGCGTCCGTCTCCGACATCCCTTTGCCGTTGTCAGCCACTTGCACGAGTGTCCGTCCGGCGTCTTTGATGTGTACCTTAATCATGGATGCCCCTGCATCCACAGCATTTTCCATCAACTCCTTCACCACAGAGGCCGGCCGCTGTATCACCTCTCCGGCAGCGATCTGATTTGCAATTCCCTCCGGCAGCAAATGGATGATGTCACTCATAACTCAACGCCCCACTCGTGTTCAGCGGAGGAAGAAAATCCAAAAGAGGGCGAGCAGGATGGTGAGGATGGCAACAAGACGGGCGTTTTTGTAGGTACGGATACGGTGGTCGTTGCCCCGTGCCCGATCCCGTTTCAGGTGCGATGTGCCTTCAACGAAACGTCCCTTGATTTGGGGGCGATAACTGTCGAGGGGTTCTTCCATGCCCAATTCTCTCCTGATCCGCTGCACACGCTCCTGCATCTCCTCCCGCTTCGGGTCCCAATAAATAGGCCGATGGTCGAATTGCCGCGGTTTCCGCATGTTGTAAAATGAAAAAACACCCATGACCAATCCTTATTTTAAGCATCCGAAGCACAAAATTACGCTTTCCCCGCTGAAAAACAACCCTTCCGCCTTTTTCTCTACCTTTGCCGGCGAAACAACGTCGATGAGACATACGAAGATGGCGATAAGTAATGTGGTGTTTGACCTGGGCGGCGTAATCATTACGATAGACAGGCAACGGGCGGTTGAACGTTTCGGACAGATGGGGGTGGCAGATGTGGACAGTGTCTTGGATATATATGAACAGCGGGGTATCTTCCTCGAGCTGGAAGCCGGCAGGACTGATGCGGAGGGTTTTCGCCGTAAGCTTAGCCTGATGGTCGGTCGAGAACTGACGGCAGAGGAGATCGCCGCCGGCTGGCTCGGCTTCATGGCGGATGTGCCGCAGTATAAATTGGATTACATAGCGGGGCTGCGGAAAGATCACAAAGTGTTTCTCCTCAGCAATACTAACCCCATTGTCATGGCATGGGCGGAAAGCAGTGACTTTTGTCCTGCCGGACGTCCGCTATCCTCGTATTTCGACGGGGTATATGCTTCCTATCGCATGGGTATCACCAAGCCGGACCCGCAAATCTTCCTCCGGATGATGAAAGAGGCGAACATCTCGGCCGCCGATACACTGTTCGTGGATGACGGCGTCCGCAATATTGCAACGGCAGCCGACTTGGGGATGCACACTTATCTGGCGACGAACGGTGAGGATTGGCGTTCCGACCTTGAAACGATCCTCCGCTAAATCTTTACTTTGCCTCCCACCCGAGGGCTGACGCTCCCAATACGGCGGCGTCGCTTTCTTTGAGTTGGGAGAAGAGTAGGCGCGTCTTGCCGGCGAATACTTTGAGGACGTTCTGTTCCATCGCCTCCCGAATGGGTTCCATGATGAGGTCTCCTGCTTTGGTCAGCCCGCCGAAAAGCACGATGGCTTCGGGGCTGGAGAAAGCGATGAAGTCGGCGAAAGCTTCACCAAGCACCTTCCCGGTGAAACGGAATATCTCGCGCGCCAACGGGTCTCCGGCGACGGCGGCCTCATAAACATCCTTGGAGGTGATAGCGGCGGGGTCAAGTGCGCGCAACGGGCTGGGGTCGGGGCGGTTGAGGAGGTATTCGCGCGCTGTGCGGGCAACGCCCGTAGCGGATGTATACGTCTCCAAGCAACCGCAACGTCCGCAACCGCATGGGCGTCCATTCTCGCGCCGCACGATGACGTGCCCCAATTCACCGGCAAATCCGTCATGCCCGTAAATAAGCTGCCCTCCGACGACGATGCCGCTGCCGACACCTGTCCCCAAGGTGATCATAATGAAATCTTTCAGGCCTTTTGCTGCACCGTAAGTCATCTCGCCGATGGCAGCGGCATTAGCATCGTTAGTGAGCGCTACGGGTATGCCTCCCGTAGCCTCCCGAATGAGTTCCGCCAAAGGGACGACACTCTTCCATGGCAGATTGGCGGCGCACTCGATGCAACCGGAGAAATAGTTGGCATTCGGCGCTCCTACGCCGATACCGCGTATGGCTGATGGACATCCGGCTTGCTTGATGAGCGGCTTAAGGGCGGCGGCAAGTTCGTCGATGTAAGGGGTGATGTCAGCGTGCTTGCCGGTCTTAATGGAACCGCTGCTGAGGATGTCCCCACGCGCATCAACGAGACCGAAAACCGTATTAGTGCCGCCGACGTCAATTCCGAGTACGTAATTCTGCATGGTATTTATGTGTTAGGAGTTGTCGTGTCGGCAACGGTATCCTCGTAAACGGTTATCTCTGCGGCGATGAGGATGTTGTACCACTTGAAAATCTTGCAGATGTCGTTGAGATGAACGCGCGACTTGTCAAAGTTCGGAATCACCTCGCCAAAAGCGGTAAGCAGCTCTTCCTTGGAAGCGGAAGAGGGGGAGAACGGTAATGAGGAAGCGTTGTAACGCTCTCTGATGGCGGTGAGGATGCGGGGAAGGGGTTCTTCTTTGTCAGTGGTGAAGACGGTAATGTCCTTTACGTAAAGCGCATGGACGGAAACGGGTAGGGGGTAGCGTTTCCGTGTGGGAAGCTCTTCGATGACAAGATGGTTCTTCGACCGTGCAATCAGACGGAAAAGCCCCGGACGGCCGGAAATGTAGATAACGGTATCAAACATACACCAAGGAATCTTTGTTGTTTTTCGAGAAGCGAAAGTAGGATTTTTGTCGATGCCACCACTCACGTTATGGTTATTTGTGCGTCCTTTGAGGGAAAGTAAAACATCATGAGCAGGAATACCGAGAGAAAAGGTATCGTATGGGGGCGCGAGGAGGCGCAGGGGGTATTACGTCGGCGGGAACGCAATGCGCATAAGGGCATGTTTGGACACGCTTTGCTGGTGGCGGGGAGCAAAGGGAAAATAGGGGCGGCGTTGTTGGCAGCAACTGCCTGTATGCGAAGCGGGGTGGGAGTGCTGACGGTACATCTGCCCGGCCGGGGCGAAACGGCGTTGCATACAGCTTTGCCCGAAGCGATGATTAGTCCGGATGCGGCAGACGACCATTTCAGTGAGGCGCCGTCAACGGACGTCTATGCGGCAGTCGGGCTTGGTCCGGGCTTGGGACAGGCGTCGGCGACTCGAGCGGCGATGTTGGACTTATTGAGTGCCTGCCGAGCGCCACTCGTTGTCGATGCGGATGGCCTGAACATATTGGCCGGAGAAACGGACGGTTTGCACCGCCTTGCGCCGGAGACTATCCTTACGCCGCATCCGAAAGAATTCGATCGTTTGGTGGGAGATAATCATCCTTTGGGACGGGAACGCAGGGCGGGAGAGCTGGCCAGGGAATATGGGCTTGTCGTTGTTTTGAAAGGGGGACGTACAACGATCCATACGCCTATGGGCGAAACGTTCGTCCATACAGGAGGTAATCCCAGAATGGCGACGGCCGGCAGCGGGGATGTACTGACGGGGATCATATTGGGGTTACTCGCCCAAGGATACGTGCCCGAAGAAGCTGCACTGTTGGGCGTATACCTGCATGGAGCGGCGGGCGGCTGTGCTGCGGCAGCCTATTCGGAGGAGGCGATGTTGGCGGGAGATATCTGTCGGAATCTGGGGGAGGCGTTCCGCTCACTGCGGGAGGACACGACCGTCGCGTAGGTGAATGCGTCGGTCGGCACGCTCGGCAAGCTGCTCGTCGTGGGTAACTATGACGAAGGTTTGACCGAACTCTTTGCGTAGCGAAAAGAAGAGTTGATGCAGTTCTTCTTTGTTTTGGGTGTCGAGACTGCCGGAAGGTTCGTCGGCGAGCACTACGGCAGGGCGGTTGGTGAGTGCGCGCGCAACGGCTACGCGCTGCCGCTCTCCACCCGATAGGGCGGCGGGCTTGTGACCCAAACGTTCGGAGAGTGCCATGAAACGGAGCAGTTCACGCGCCCGCTTTTCTGCAGAAGGGAGCTTCTCCCGTGCAATTAATGCGGGTATCATGACATTCTCCAATGCCGAAAACTCCGGTAGCAACTGATGAAATTGGAAGATGAATCCGATATTGCGGTTGCGGAAAGCGGAGAGCGTCCGGTCGTCCATTCCTTGTGGTGATGTCCCGTTGATGCGCAACTCACCGCTGTCGGGATTGTCCAAAGTGCCGATAATCTGCAATAAGGTGGTCTTGCCTGCTCCGCTTGGCCCGACGATGGCGACGATCTCTCCTTTCCCGACACTCATATCAATCCCTCTCAACACTTCCAGAGAACCGAAACGCTTACAGATACTTTCTGTATGTATCATTTTTCTTGTTCGATTCTTTTGTTTCCGTAATGGGGGTAACGGCGGGAAAAACTCCTGATTTTCAGGGCAAGGACACCATATAGAGCCTCCCCGAAGATAGAACCGTTCATCTTGGATGCGCCGGCTACGCGGTTGACAAATACAATGGGTACTTCCACGATTTTGAACCCGCAACGGTAGGCGGTGAATTTCATTTCCACCTGAAAAGCATATCCTTTGAACCGGATATTGTCCAAGTCAATGGTTTCGAGTACCCGTCGGCGATAACAT
>JAITAD010000001.1 GCA_031284275.1 Tannerellaceae bacterium | reverse complement strand
TCGTAGTGTCCGGCGATGAGATGGGCGAACTCGGCTTTGAAAGATATCTGACTGGGACGGGTGAGCGTCAGCAGGGGCAGTTTGTCCACGAGGTTGGTGAGCCATTGACTTTCACCTTTATAGGAAGCATTCAACCCCCAGAGGGTGTTTTTAATGGATTCGTCGCCCATCGTCGTCTTGACGGTGAGGGGCATCTCGGACATGTGCATGACGGTAACGCCAAGGACGAAGTCTTTGCTGAAATCGTAATTGACATCAAGGCCGAGCATCGTCTTGCGCTGCATGTTGAACATGGACTGATTTTCGAGCGTCACGCTGACGGGGGTATTGCTGGAGATGACGCCTTCGTTGAGGATGGTGACGGTTCCCATGGTGTAGTCTACGGTGTAGTCCGTATTTTCGGTCAGTAGCGTACCGCCGGCCGTCACCCTCACCGACCCTCTGGCCACATTCATGGCATCAAGCTGTATCTCTGCGCCGGAAGACGATTTGTACTCTCCCCGAAGGAGGAACTTGTTCTTTTCGGCGATTTGTCGGGCGATGGTTAGGGTGGAATCGTACAACTCCTGATAGACGTACTTGTCGGCAAGGGCGTCGTTGCCGATGCGTGCACGCAGATGCGAACCGAAAGGTTCAACGACGGGGAAAATGATGCGTCCGGATTCGGGTGTGACGGTAAAACCTGTGACGAAATCGAAGAACCCATCGGCGTGTGGTTCGTTACGCATATCCAATCGGTCGAGGTTCATCACCCGCAGGAGTATCTCGTTCTGTATCTTCCCTTCGGGCAGGTAGTTGAGGTATGTCCCCGTTGTATCGCTCTGATAAAGGATATCAAGACGGAACTTCTCACGTTGAATACCTGTCTGTATATAGGAATAGGCGGACTGTGTGAGGGCATAGACGTTCTTCATCATCAGCTTCCAGAACGGCATGGCAGGAGAGTTGGTCGTTCCTTTGAGCAGCTTGACGTAGAGACAGGCGGCGGCATTGTCGGCGTTATCGGAGGAGAACTCACCTACTTGATAGACAGCTCCGCCGTATTGGTACTCGAAAGCGACGGCCAATACCTCGTCGGACTGCAACTGGGTACGTAGCGAGATGTAACCGAGCTGGCGGTTGAGGGTATATTCGTTCTCGTTCAGGCGGCGGGCGCTCTCGAATTTTTCAAAATCGCGCCCCCCGTCCATGACTCCTGCCAGCACCTGCGTGGCCTGACTGATGCTGCGCGCTCCCGGATAGTTGGCGATGAGCGAGGAATAGAGATTATTGGCATCGTTGCTGGGGATGGACAGCGCACCGGCAGGTTGCGTGAAGGAAGGGTTACCGATGTGGGCATTCTCGCCGATATCGGCAAAAGCGAGGATGTTGCGCGCCTGATCGTAATTGCTTCGCTTGTTGGTGATCCACACTTCGATGCGGGTGATGTTTACCTTCGATGCGATGGAAGGGAGGTGCGCCATAGACTGGTCGTAGGTGTCGTAGAAGTAGTGCGAAAGGAAGAAATGGCGGTTCTCGTCGTACTGATCGACTTTGATTTCAAAGGGTTTGGTCTGTACGCCGCCACGGGAAGAAACGGTCATCGATTCCGACTCCTGTTGGGCGAAGAGCGTATTGACGCGTAACTTGCCGAACTGCATGTCCGTTTTGAGTCCGAAGAGCGCCGCTCCCCCGTTGATGAGCGAGTTGGAGGTGGTCATGCTCACGTTTCCTGCTTCGATGTTCTTGATGATCTCGTCTTCTTTGCCTTGATAGGCGAGTTTGAGTTTCTTGGAATCGAAATCGAACGAGGTCTGGGTGTTGTAGTTCATGTCGAAGTTCAGCTTGTCCCCCACAGAGGCCTGCATGGTGAGCTGAATGTTTTCGTCGAAATTGAAGTAGGTACGGCTGCGTGCACGTTCGGGCAACGAAGGGTCATGCGTCACGTTGCTTTTCAAACCCAGAGAAACATCCGCAGATCCTTGTGTCTTTACCCTGACGCCTCCGGGTCCGAATACTTTTTCGGCAGGCCCGATATCGAATTGCATATCCGAGATATCAAAGCCTTTCTTGTCTTCTCCGTTGAAAGCTTCGTCGTTTTTCTGCCGGAAATACGATCGGAGAGATTGCCGCATCGTGTAGGCGCTGTATTCCTCCGGCGAGAGCGTTACCGGCGTAGTGATTTCCATGTCTCCGACACGGCTGCGCACGACATACATGCCCGTTCGCAGGTCGTACTCGACGGTTCGCTTGATGTTGTCCGGGTCACGCAGGTCGGCAGGCTGTTGTCGGGTAAGGTCTGCATATTCTTGTGGAGAGGTACGCGCAACGGGATAGCGCAGTAACGTGTCTGCACTTTCCTGCGCATACAGCCACGACGTCCATGCCAGCAAGCAGGCCATCCCAAACACTTTCCCCTTCATGCAGTCACCGTTCGTATTTGCTATAACGTAAAAAGCAGCGAAACCGTATTTGTCGCTTAAACCTTTTCCTCGCCCGCATGTCGAAAGCCCAACAAGTGTCAAGAAAGGTTACGTAAGGAATAAGACAGAGGCTCATGGAATGGCAAGGAGGAAACCCCTTTCGCGTCCCCGAGGGGTATTTTGAAGGGCTTAGCGCCCGAATTATGGATGGCCTTCCTGAGCGTCACCCCGTGGTAACCCCCTCTGTCACCCGATGGCAGCGAGCGTTGCCATGGCTGTATCTTGCCGCCGTTTTCACCGGCCTTATCGTCTGCTTCCGCACCCTTTTACCCGTACCGGCGCCCGAAACGCTGTATAGTGAGGAAGACGATTACGAGGAGTACTTGCAACAGGAATGTGTCCGGTACGCCATGGCGGAAGAGATCGCCTTTCTCGAATAACGGCCGGATATGCCTGCTGCATTAGTCATAATAAGGAAGTATGTCATGATTGGGAAATGGATTATCCTCGCCTCTGTTTTGACGCTGTTGTCCCCCGTAGCAGGGCGAGCACAGTCGGGAGACAAGCCGCATATCAACAAGGAAGAGTTTGACAACCAATGTAATGCCTTCATCATTGCCGAGTTGGGGCTTACTCCCGAAGAGGCTGCTGCTTTTATCCCTTTGTGTAACGAGTACCGACAGAAGAAGTTCGAAGCGGGGCGTAACTGCCGTTGGCTGCTGCGTAACTTGCGTAAGGAGGATAAGCCGGCCGAAAGCCGGTATATTCAAGCCATGGATTGCTGTATCGAGGCGGATGTCCAAACCGCCCGTCTGGCTGAGGATTATTACAAACGTTTCAAAGAAGTGCTGCCGGCCGCCAATCTGTTCAAATACAAAGACACCGAACAGCGTTTTACCCGCCAATTCATGCAGCGGCGCGGGCACGGTAAGCCGGAATGAGCAGGAAAGTTATCCGAGGCGGGAAGTTTTTTCGAGGCGGTCCCGATCAAGCACGCGGATCTTGCGGCCGTCGATGGCGATGACCCGTTCGTTGACGAATGTGGAAAGGGTACGAATGGCGTTGGACGTGGTCATGTTGGAAAGGTTGGCGAGGTCTTCGCGAGAGAGGTAGATGCTCAGTGTGGAACCGTCTTCCTCAACCCCGTAACTGTCAAGTAGGAAAATGATCGCCTCGGCGAGGCGTCCGCGTACGTGTTTCTGAGTGAGGGTTACGGTACGCTCGTCGGCCACTCCGAGATCGACGGACAATTGTCGAATGAAAAACATAGCCAGACGTGGGTTCTCAGCGATAAAGTCACAGACGATCGTCATAGGGATGAGGCAAACGACAGACACCTCAAAGGCGGCGGCGTTCGTCAGATACTCCTCTTGGGCGAAATAGGCGCGGTAACCGAAATATTGTACGGGCTTTACCATACGCATAATCTGGCTGCGTCCGCCGATACCTTTCTTGAAGATCTTTACCTTTCCTTCAATCAGGCACATCATATCCTGCGGCTTCTCTCCTTCGGCGTAGATAAGCTGATTGCGCCGATAGGTACGCATTTCCGACTTGGCACGCAGGATGTCGTGTTCTTCGTCGGTGAGCAGCCTCCATATATCGGACAGACTGACCGGCAGGCTGATGGCCAACGGATGCCCCTCCACAACTTTTATGTGTTGCATAACATAGGTTCGTCCGGCAAAGATAAGGGAGATTTTCATGCATTAGAGAGAAAAGTTAGGGGCGGCGAAGAAAAAGTTGTATGGGAGTGTCCGAAGTCGGAAGTATTGCTACCTTTGCCCCGCAAAATCAAAAAGCACAAGAGGTTTTTATGAACAACTACGAAACCGTTTTCATTTTAACTCCCGTTTTATCTGATGTTCAGATGAAGGAAGCGGTAGAGAAGTTCACCGACCTGCTCAAATCAGAAGGAGCGGAGATAGTGAACCATGAAGCGTGGGGGCTGCGCAAGTTGGCCTACCCGATCAACAGGAAAACGACAGGCTTCTATCATCTGATAGAGTTCAAGTCGGATCCGGCAGTCATCGCCAAGTTGGAAGTCAACTATCGCCGTGACGAACGTGTGATACGTTTCCTGACTTTCCGGCAGGACAAGTTTGCCTTGGAGTACGCCATCAAGAGGCGGAAACTCAAGTCATCGTCCAACAGTGAGTCAAAGGATAACGAAACAACAAAAAAAGAAGACTAAGCCATGGCCATACAACAGCAGTCGCAACAACAGCAGGAAGTCAGGTACCTGATTCCCCCCACGGTGGAGGTGAAGAAGAAGAAGTATTGCCGTTTTAAGAAGAACGGTATCAAGTACATAGACTACAAGGATCCTGATTTTCTCAAGAAGTTTCTCAATGAGCAGGGTAAGATACTGCCCCGCCGTTTGACGGGAACCTCTTTGAAGTTTCAGCGTCGTGTGGCGCAGGCGGTAAAACGGGCGCGCCATCTGGCCTTACTCCCCTATGTGACCGACTTAATGAAATAACTTAGGAAAGAGACGACGATGCAAATCATATTGAAGGAGGATATCTCCAAGCTGGGTTACAAAGACGACATCGTGACGGTGAGGGACGGTTATGGCCGTAATTACCTCATTCCGCAACGTAAGGCGGTAATTGCCTCGGAAGCAGCCCGTAAGGTGTTGGCGGAAAACCAAAAACAGCGTGCCCACAAGCTGGCCGGTATCAAGGCGGTCGCCCAAGCGTTGGCTGCCAAGTTGGAAGGCGTATCGCTCACTATTGGCGCCAAGACGAGCGAGTCCGGGACCATCTTCGGTTCCGTCGGGAATGTGCAGATAGCTGCCGCTCTGGCCAAGCAGGGTATTGAAGTAGATCGCAAGCTTATCCATATCGACGACACAGTCAAGCAGATAGGCACTTACAAAGCGGTAGCCCACTTGCACCGTGAAGTTTCCGTAGAAATACCTTTCGTCGTAGTATCCGAATAGGCGGAAGTAAGGAAAAAAGAGAAGAGGGCGTCCCAAAATGGGGCGCTCTCCTTGTGTTTGGGAGAAGAAATATAGCTAAGTTTGCCCCTCGTAAAGTACCATGAAAGAGGCGGTTTATATGAAGAAAGCGTTTTTACTTGTACTCATCGGGCTATTCCTTGCGAATGCCCATGAGGTAAAGTCCGAGCATTATACCTTGGCGGCTTCGGGTACGTTATCGCAACAAGTGACGCCTTCCAAGTTGGCAGATATCACCGAGTTGAAGGTCAGCGGAAAGGTGGGCGTTGCGGACTTTGATTATATCCGTAAGACAGCCGGGAAGCTGCTCGCTTTGGACTTGCAGGACGCAACGCTTGACAATGGCCTTTTGCCGGATAAGGCATGTTATGGCATGACCAGTTTATCTACCATTGTTCTCCCCTTTTTCGCGGAAAAGATCGGCGATAGCGTTTTTATCGGTACAAATATTAAGGGGCAGCTCTATCTTCCTGCCGGTTTGAAACATATTGGCGTCGCCGCTTTTGCCGGATGTGCAGGGCTGACGGGCACGTTGGATATCCCTTCTTCGGTGACCATCCTCGAAGATGCTATCGACCACAAAGGCGCTTTTTACGGCTGTTCGGGGTTGGAAGCTTTGGATATACCCGTCGACAGTAAGCTTACGCACATCGGTGCCGGTTCATTCAATGGCTGTTCTGGCTTAAAGTCTGTGTTGTTACCCAAGAGTATCACCTCCATCGGAGGAGGAGCTTTTGCCGGATGTACAGGGTGGTGTGCAGAGAAGGTAGACCTCTCCCACGTCAGGAGTATCGGTGGGTATGAGCAGGGGTTGAAGGGAACGTTCGGCGCTTTTGAAGGTTGTGAAGCGTTGGAAGGCATACGGATAGATCCGAATGTCCTTGTGCGGATAGGAAACAGAGCATTCAAAGGTTGTAGTTCCTTGAAAGGAGCCGTTTCCATTCACTTTACCGTGCTGAACGAAAGTTCGGAGACATTTGACGGTACACTGTTGGACGTCCAATCAATAGTTTCATCCTATATCCGTCCTGACGATGGTACGCAGGAAGGCGATGGCCGTTCATGGGAAACCGCCTATATCGACTTTGGCGAAGCTGTCGGCCTGCGCGAGGGGCGCGATGACCGCTTTTTCTTCATGGAAGGCCACCACATGGCCGACCGACAGTATTTTGAAAGCGAATATGTAGCCCTCATGGGAGGTTACGACGGTACGGAGAGATGGGGCGAAGAACCTCGAGGCGGCGAGAGCCGGCTCTCGATAGCGCCGTCCGACAACGGCGACGTTCTTGTCTTCGACTACAATTGGGATATCCCTTTGCAAATTGATATACAGAATATCGCCGTTGATGGGCTGACCATCATGAAACAAGCCGAAGGGAATTGGCAAGGCGCCAAGATTACGAATGCCACCTTTTACAGCCCCGTTTCGATTGATGGCGAAGTGACTTTTCAGGGTGATCTCAAGTTGGACGGCACCTTTACCCCTACCGGAAAAGTCATTATGGACAATGTCACCTTCTCCCCCTCTCTATGGGATGAATACGATGAAACTACGGGTATCTTCACGGGGCTGTCGCTATCGGAATTGTCGATTATCGACTCTTTCGTTATCAACTTCCCCATGTTTAAGGTGGGCGAACGTACTATCCTCACCACGAAAGAGTACAGTCGCCCTCCGCTCAGCTACTTCCGTCATACCGTGAATGGCCATCTCCTCAGCTCTTCCGAATAGGTACGTTTTGAGTGGATTCCGGAAGGGGATATCAACAAGTTGCAAATGATCACCAGCGCCCCGCTGTCGATATCTGTTGCCGGTGGAGGAGCACCCATCCTGTCTTTCGGCGAGCAGTTGCAGTTGCAAGCCAAGTTCTCGGACGAGAGTAAACAAGGGGAAACCTCTTGGACAAGTTCACGTACCGATATCGTTACCGTCGATGCACAAACAGGTGACCTTACCGCCGCCAATGTCCCCAGTGACGCAACGGTCACCGTTTCTTCCATAGTGAACAAACAATCGCTTTCTTCCACCTGCCGCGTTTACGTCGCGCAAGTTCGTTTCAAGGCCGTCAATCCGCATACCGTTCCCCTGTTGAGTAGTGCGCGGTTTCGTACGGATGTCCTCCCCGCCACCCTCCCCGATGCCCATCTCGTGTGGTCGGTGTCGGATACTACCATAGCAACCATTGACAGCCTTTCCGGCGTTTTATTAACCCGAGGGCGTGTCGGCCATCTCACCGTTACGGCACGTCTTCGTGCTAACGAAAAGGTTTTCGCCACTCATGAGGTCTACATCGTACCCGCTTCCATAGACTTATTGCCCCTCTTCCCCGACGAACCGTTGGAACGGGGACACAGTTACGGTTTCAAACTCCTTCTTGAACCTGAGGCTGAAAATGAAAGCGAGCTGAGTGTGACTTACTCCGTTTCCGACCCCACCGTCGCCGTCGTTTCCGACGACAGTATTTATGCCGTCGGAGAAGGAACGGCCGTCATTCGCGTTTATGTGCAACAAGCCCCCGATGCTATCCTGTCCGACTCTATTACCGTGCGGGTTTTCAATCCTGCTGCTCGTGTTGAAGTGCCGGAATCGTTGCCGGTCGGCTTAGGCGATATTTTCGATGTCCCTGTCGCTTTATTCCCCGATGATGTTTCCGAGGTTAAACTGAATTGGATCAGCAAGAATCCTGCCGTTGTGGCAGTCCGTCCGGATGGACGCTTTACGGCTTCGGCTTTAGGCACGGCATTACTCATCGTTTCCACATCCACGGGATTGTCGGATACGTGTGAGGTACAGGTCGGTGCATCCGTTATCCGAATGGATGCACAAAGCCTCACTCTGCAAAAAGAAACGTCCTTTCCCCTTTCCGTTTCGTTTGTCCCCATCTCGGCGCACGACGATGTTCTCTGGTCTACATCCGATCCATCCGTCGTTGTCGTTGATAAAACAGGATTGGTGACCGCCGTTGGTGCCGGCCAAGCCAAAGTGATCGCCTCTACGGGTGCTCGGGCGGATACTTGTCGGGTTACCGTCATCGAGTCTACTGCGGGTTTGTCTTTTTACTTCGTAGAAAATTACAAGGTAATGTCGCCGGGTGAGGATTTTACCATTCCTCTGATCAATGCTACCGGACAATCTGCTACGTGGCACACTGACAATCCTTACGTCGCCAATGTAAACAATAGAGGTGTCGTCACTACTTACAGCCTTGGTACCGCTGCGATAAGCGCTATCTCGTCCGATGGCGTCAAGGCTCAATGTATCGTGTCTGTGCAAGCGACATCCATCGACGTTCCGATGACAAAAGCTGCCTCCATCGACTATCGTTTCGGTAAGCTCTTCGTCAAAGGTCTTGCCGGCCACAATATCCTCGTCACATCCCTTGCCGGACAGGTGAAAGCTGCCTTTATCCCCTCCGGCGACGATGAATCTCGCCCCCTCTATCTTCCCGTCGGCATCTACGTCATCCGTTCTTTCGGAGGCCCCCGGCAAGCCGTATATAAGGTTGTGGTCAGGTAAGCAAACAAGCCGAAATCTCGAACGATACATAATAGCATATGGTATACAGGTTCCTTTTGCTTTCGGATGAAAATGATCGGTTCCGGCGGGAGATTCAAATATCTTCCCGTGCCACGTTCCTCGACTTGCACGATTGTATTCTTGAAGCTGTGGGTTATGTAAAGGGGCAGATGTCTTCTTTCTTCCTTTGTGACGATGATTGGAACAAAGGAGCGGAGATTACGCTTATTGAAATGGATACCTCATCGGAAGAAGATACTTTCGTGATGGAGGATACCAACCTCGACGAGTTCCTCACCGAAGAGCGGCAGAAACTCCTCTTCGTCTTTGATTATATGACCGAGCGCTCTTTTTTTATGGAGTTGTGCGAAATCATTACCCGCAAGGAACTTTTCCGTCCTTTCGTTTCTCTCTCTGCTGGAGAAGCGCCCCCCCAACAAATAGACTTCAAAGAGTTTGAAGGCAAGGTGCCCGTCGTGCCTGTGGAAACCGTTCTGGATGAAGATTTCTATGGTGATGCCGGTTTTAATGCCGACGAGCTTGATACCGATGGTTTCGACCTCCCCGACGATATGGGCGAAGACTTCGAAAGCGATCGCCCCTGATGTTGTGCGCACCCTGCTTGTTCTGCTTGGACCTACCGCCGTCGGAAAGACCGAGTTGAGCCTCTTGTTGGCTGAGCATTATGGTTGTCCGGTTATTTCCGCCGATTCGCGACAGTTCTATGCAGGCCTTTCCATCGGTACAGCGGCGCCGACTCCTGCCGAACTTGCCCGTGTCCCTCATCATTGTGTCGGCTTTCTTCCGCTTGATGCAGCGTACAGCGCCGGCCTCTTTGAAGCCGATGTACTGCGCCTGCTCGCCGATTGTACTACCGAACCGCTTGCCATCCTCTGTGGAGGTTCTATGCTTTACATTGATGCCGTCTGTCAAGGTATCGATGATATGCCGTTGCCCGATCCTGTTATTCGTTCCCGGCTTTACGACAGGTATGTGAGCGAAGGCTTGTCTCCCCTCCTCGACGAACTGCACCGCCTTGACCCGCTGCATTACGACGAGATAGACCGTTACAACCACCAACGTGTGATTCGTGCTCTCGAAATATGTCTCAGTACAGGACGGCCATTCTCTTCTTTTCGTATGCGAACGCCTAAATCCCGCCCTTTCCGTATCCGCAAGTTTGGACTGACCCTTCCGCGTGCGGCGCTCTACGACCGTATCAATGCGCGCGTTGAGCGTATGATGGTCGACGGCCTGCTCGACGAAGCCCGCCGTCTTTACCCTTTTCGTCATCTGAATGCGCTCAACACCTTGGGTTATAAAGAACTCTTTCTTTATTTCGAAGGCCGGATGAGCCTCCCTCAAGCCATCGACCGTATCAAGAGCCGCACCCGCCGATATGCCCGCCAACAACTTGCATGGTTTTGTCGCGACCCTGCAATCACATGGTTGTCTCCCGCCGTTTCTTCCTCACTGCAAATAGTAACTTCCATTCAAGAATCGTTGGAAAGATGAAATATCTGCTGGTTTTCTTTGGCCTTGTCAGCATGGCGCTTGGTGTCTTGGGCATATTCCTGCCTTTGTTGCCGACGACACCTTTTTTACTGCTCTCCGCCGCCCTTTTTGCGCGAAGTTCGCAACGACTTTACGACTTCTTACTCAACCATAAAGTACTCGGTTCCTATATCCGCAGTTTTCTCAATGAGCGAGCTATCCCTCTTCGAGTCAAGATAGTGTCCGTAACGCTCCTTTGGTCGGCAATCCTTTACAGTGCTTTCTGCTTTGTCGAGAAGGCAGGTATCCGCATACTGCTTATTGCCATTGCAACCGCCGTCACGTTCCACATACTTTCTTTCAAGACCGCCCGAAGCCTATCAACACAGCAAGCGGATGGCTTACGGATAAAGGAGTTCTTGACTCTCCATCGGAGGAAGTTTCTGTTTGTTGGTTTGGGACTGTTGGCTTGTGCAGGCCTGCTCAGGTGGTTACATGTTCCGTCGCCATACACTCATATCCTGTTCGGCATGGCCATCTTTTGCAAAGCTACCTTTCTCGTTGTCTCACTTTTTTTCAAAAAAGCCTCTCGCAAAGCCCTTCCTTTGAAACTCATCGTAGTCGGCGTCATCCTCATGCTACTCTCCCTGCCCTTCAAAAATCTCTTTCCCGTACCCATCCTTCACAAGGGTATGTTTTACGTCGCAATTGCCATCAAAGTCTTCGCACTTTTCCTCCTGATTTTCAGAAAGCGCTGATATTCAACCCTATAGTTTCGAGTATTGTCCCCGTCAGGGAAAGTTCTACCTTTGCAAGGCAAGCAGAAACAGAAACGGCGAGAGCGAAGGGTAGGGTGTAAGGGAATGGCGTTGGTCAGTATCGTGGTAGTGGCGTACAATGCGGAAGCGTTCGTAGCGGAATGTTTGGCAAGCATTTCCGGGCAGACTTATGGCGATTGGGAGGCGCTGTTGATAGATGACGGTTCGGAGGATGCTACGGGGCATCTTTTCGTAGAATTGGCAAAACGGGACAATCGGGTCAAAGTCATCCTCAAAGAGAATGGCGGAACAAGTTCGGCGCGCAACAGCGGTTTATCGGCCTGTACCGGAGAGTGGGTATGGTTCGTCGATGCGGATGATTGGTTGGAGTTGCGTGCGTTGGAGGAAATGGAGGCGTTGTTGCGGGAAACGGATGCAAACATCGTCGGGATCAATCATTTCTTCAACTTCGATACTTTGCCGCAAAAAGGTAAGGAGAGACAGCCGATAGCATGGAAAGCAACGCCGATATGTCCTGAGGTGTTGGTGCGGGAAGGGCGAGAGGAAGTGAAATGGCTCGCCTTGGGAGCGATGTCGCCCTACTATGTAGAGAAACGTACGGGATTGCGCTTCGGCCCTATGCGAGAGGGCTGGAGTAAGCTGTTTCGCCGGTCGTTTTTGGAAACGCACAACATACGGTTTGAGGAGATACTTTCCCTTACAGAGGATACGGTTTTTTGTTTTGATGCGTTTATGTATGCAAGTAAGGTGGTCTTGTACAACCGTTACCTGTTGCATTACAGGCTACACGCCTTGTCGAAAGAGAGGTGTTTCCAGCCTGAGATGAAACGTATCAATGAACTGACGATGGAGAGTTTTTGCAAACGGATGGATCAGTGGGGTAGGAAAGACGAAGATTTTCGTCCCGCCTTTCTTGGAATGTGCGCCGACCGCCTTTTCGGAATGATGAGGTGTTACGTGTTGCACGAGGAGTTGCATAGCGTCGTGCCGAGAAAGAAACGAAGGGCCGTACTTCGAGAAACCCTGCAAGGCCGGATATGGCAGTCCCTACGGGAGGATAAACAGGATTTGCGCTTTCTTCCGCGAGGGAAGCGAGAGTTGGTTTATTGCATACAGCAGGAATGGTACGGAGCCGCCTGCCTGTTGGGGCGGCTTTTGTTGTGGGGTATCCGGCAGCGCGCCTACCTGCGGCGATGGGAAAAGCTTTTGTTAGCAAGGGAAGGTTGATGGATATCGTTTACGCCGGCGACGACAAGTTTGCATGGGTGATGGGGGTATCCATGCTTTCACTGATGGAAAGCAATAAGGATGTCGAAAACATTTGTTTCCACATACTTGACGGAGGTATAGAGCAGGAAAACCGGCAGAAAATCCTGCTCATGACCGAACGGTATGGGTGTGCCTGCACCTTTTATCCGGCAAAGGAGACTGTCGAGCAGACGATGCGAGGGCAGAAGGCGCCGCGAAAGTCAATCAGTATGTTCTCACGCCTGTTTATCGGGCAGTTGCTGCCGAAAAGTTTGACGAGAGCGCTTTATCTGGATTGTGATACCTTGGTGGTGGACAGTTTGACGGAACTTTGGCAGATGCCTTTCGACGGGAATATCGTCGTTGCGGTGAACGACTGCTGCTCGAACATGCACCGCCGTTGGATATATCTGCGAAAAGAGCAGCCATACCTGCAAACGGGGATGCTCTTAATTGATATGGAAGCATGGCGCAACTTTGATATAGAGTGCAAAGTGCAAGCGGCCATTCGCAAGTTGCACGGAGTGGGGCCATATGGAGATCAATGCCTTTTTAGCTTGATATTGTATGAGCAGACGAAGCTTGCGCATCCGAAGTATAACTGCCTGATTTCACGTTGCGTGTTTTCTTACGAACAGCTGATCAAGTGGCGTCGTCCAAGTTTTTTCTATTCGGAGGCAGAGGTCCGGGAGTCGGTCGCCCGTCCGGTCGTCATCCATTTCGCCACTTTTTTTCATGCGCCCCGTCCATGGATAAAGAGAAGTCCTTCGGAAGGATTTTACGGAGCATGGAAAACCTGTTTGCACGCTTCTCCATGGGCAGACCATCCCTTGTGGAGAGACGATCGCCCATGGTGGTTCACCGTGATGGTCTCCGTTTACCATTTCCTGCCGGCGAAGGTAGCCATCCCTGTGGCGGGATTGATCCATTCGTTTGTCATGCCGGTGGTGGGAATGTTGGGAAATCGTTGTGTAAAGTTTTCCGCCTTTCTTTGTGCACGGAAATGTGCGTAGTTCCGCTTTTTTTCTATTCCCCGTGTGTATATAGTCGAAAAGTTCTACCTTTGCCGGTG
>JAITAD010000036.1 GCA_031284275.1 Tannerellaceae bacterium | reverse complement strand
CTTCCGTGCCATATATCTGCCCGTTTTCCCATTCTCGGCGTTCTATCCCAATTGGGTAATACGACAGGGTAGATATTTTCCTGTGCACATTCGTCCACGAGAATATCTTCGGTCGCCTTGCCGTAATCACATTTCAGTACCACGTTAATTCCAAGTAATTCCGTCAGCCCATACCAAAGCATATGCCATACACGGAAAGCCCTGCGCGGTATGATTACGGCATCAAAACCCATTCGGAAAAATGGATTGAAACGCTTTTTGTTACTGCTAAGTCGAAACGCTACTCTTCTGAATAAACGCATCATACATTCCGAATTGGCAACAAAATGTATCCCCGACAACCCGTTCTCTTTGGCCAATTCATTCCACTTGCTGATGAAAAGGCGAGCATCGGGTATGTGATAGGGAGCAAATATAAGAAACAATGGTTTCCCATCTACCTGTATGTATCGCTCGTCCTTGAAAGCCGGTAAAACGGCATGGAAATGCCTGATATAATCATCCTCGGAATAGGTCTGCTCCATGAGTATCCCCGATTCAACGAGACTCCCTGTCGTCTTCCATGTCTTGTTCGTCCACGAATGGTTAGCCCATCCCAAACAGAATGGGAAATCGGGTTTCCCCGTTTCCAACACCTCTTGGAAAGGGCGTTCCAACAAGCGTTTCCCGTTCCCGAACCAATAATGCCAATAGCAGAACCCCTCTATACCTGCTTCCCGCGCCAAGGCTGCCTGTTTTTCCCGCACATCAGGATTCAGCAGGTCGTAGTACCCTAAGTCAGCCGGTATGCGAGGTTGGTAATGTCCTTCAAACAACGGCTTGGCTTTCTTCACATTCACCCATTCCGTAAACCCTTCTCCCCACCATCTGTCATTTTCCGCAATAGGATGAAACTGAGGTAAATAGTAGGCTATAACCCTTGCTTTTTTTCTCATCTACGTTCAATTTTCAATCTACACTACCCATTAATGCTACGATAGCGTGTATCCTTCTGCTTTGTTCAAGCAGCCAAGTATCTCTTTAGGCATGTCGAATGGGACACCGTAGTTCCAAAGGAACTATGGTATATATGGAAGTAAAAACATGTTGAAAATGAATGGTTTAGAATGTGGATTTACCACGTCGGTAACAATTGTGACAGGTGGGCGTTTGCAACGAAATAATCAGCATGTATTCACTGATTATCAGCCGTTCATCGACTGAATACTGTCGATGCAGCCGGCACAAAAAAAACATAGTTCCTTTGGAACTCTGTCAATTTTATCCTCTTCCTCTAAAAACAACCTACACCAATACCCATCCTTACCGAGAGAAGCATTCTCTCATGCAAAAACGCCATGACTCCATCGCTACAACGTACTGTGCATACAACAACCATCGCCGAAGTCTTGCAAAAGTAACCCTTTTTGAGGTATTGAACTTTCTCGGTTCCTTATCAGTTATTTCCGTTTATCAGGTTCACTACTACTTTGACCATCACATCTTTCTCTTCGGATCGGCTCTCTGCTATCATCAGGGTCAGGGCAACAAGCGTATTGTTTTCAATCAGACGCGATCCGTCAGGCCGGTACAATATCCCGTTCCCGTCAAGGAACCAAAGGAATAGAAAGGCGGCAATACGCTTGTTCCCGTCACTGAACGAATGGTTTTTCGTAACCAAATACAGTAACATCGCCGCTTTCTCCTCCACACTATGGTAAAGATCCTTACCGTCGAAAGTCTGATAAATCGTAGCGATGGAGCTGCGAAACGACTGATCTTTTTCGTGGGCAAACAACTCGCTTCCCCCGAACTTTTGTTTCAACTGTCCTATAGCTGCCATGGCGCCGTCATACGTTGCCTGAAAGGTAACCGCCTCGGTGGTCCGTTCCACCTCAAGTTGTTGATAATCGTATCTGTCAAGTGTATCAAGTGCGTAAGTATAGTCGGTTATCACTTTCAGCAGTCCCGTCGCCTCATCCGCAGTGAGTTCTTTCTGCCGAACGACGTTATGCAACAATCGAACCGCCCCTTTCAAGCTATCCAACTGCTCTTGTTTGATCCGCTGATTGACCGCATAACCCTTTATCAAATAATCTTTTAGGATACCATTTGCCCATATCCGAAATTGGGTTCCACGAGGAGACTTTATCCGATAGCCCACAGAGATAATAACCTCTAAATTATAAATGCTAACCGGTTTGTCGGAATGGGCAATGTGCAGAAAACGCACATTGCTTTTCATATCCAATTCTCCTTCTCTAAAAATATTGTTGATATGTCTGGTTATGACCGTTCTATCACGAGCGAACAACTCTACCATCTGTACCTGTGTCAGCCACACACTATCCCCATCCAACCGTACTTCCAAACCGGTTGTTCCGTCTGGCGTCCGATAGATCACAACCTCACCCCTGTCCACTTTGTCCATTCCTCGTTATTCCACAAACCCGACCAAAAAGTTTCTCTCTCCCAAATCGCAATGGTTTTGCAAAGGTAACCCTTTTTGTGATTTTTGAACAAGCGTTTTGGTGTAAAGAACTACCTTTGCGCCCGATTTTGCGACACCCGACAGGTTGTCACATCCCGAAAAGTTGTAACTTGTGCCGGTTTTCGGGGACAAGGTGAAACTAAGGCGAAGAGAGAAACAAACTAAGGAGCTAAATGGTTGATCAGGATAGAATTATACAGAGGAACATCGAAGACGAGATGAAGTCGTCTTACATCGATTATTCGATGTCCGTCATTGTTTCACGCGCCTTGCCGGACGTGAGAGATGGTTTCAAACCCGTCCATCGGCGTGTCCTTTTCGGCATGAACGAATTAGGCAACACCTCTGATAAGCCTTACAAGAAATCGGCCAGAATCGTCGGCGACGTACTCGGGAAGTATCATCCCCACGGCGACTCCTCCGTCTACTTCACCATGGTACGCATGGCACAGACATGGTCATTGCGTTACCCCCTCGTCGATGGACAAGGTAACTTCGGGTCCATTGACGGCGACAGTCCGGCTGCCATGCGATACACCGAAGCACGCCTCAGCCGGCTCGCCGAGGAGATGCTCCGCGATATTGATAAGGAGACCGTCGATTTTCAGCCCAATTTCGACGACACCCTTCGGGAACCCACCGTCCTTCCCACGCGCATTCCCAACCTGCTCATCAACGGCGCCTCAGGTATCGCCGTCGGCATGGCCACCAACATGCCCCCCCACAATATGAACGAAGTCCTCGACGGATGTCTCGCTTATATTGACCGTCAAGGTGATATCGACGTTGCAGGCCTTATGGAATACATCAAGGCCCCCGACTTCCCTACCGGCGCTACCATCTACGGATATGCCGGTGTCAAGAACGCTTTCGAAACCGGACGCGGCCGCATCGTCCTCCGCGGAAAAGCCGAGATAGAGGCCGGCGCAGGGCACGACAAAATCGTCATCACCGAAATACCCTACCTTGTCAATCGTGCCGAGTTGATCGAGTACATCGCCGGCCTTGTCATCGAGAAGCGGCTCGAAGGCATTACCCATGTCAATGACGAATCCGACCGCCACGGTATGCGTATCGTCGTTGATATCAAGCGAGACGCCAACCCCAACGTTATCCTCAACAAGCTCTACAAGATGACCGCCTTGCAGTCATCTTTCAGCGTCAATAACATCGCCCTTGTCGGTGGCCGTCCTCGCCAGCTCAACCTCAAAGACCTCATCAAGGCTTTCATCGACCACCGTCGCGAAGTCGTCCGTCGCCGCACTCAGTTCGAGTTACGGAAAGCCCGTGAGCGCGCCCACATCCTCGAAGGACTTATCATCGCCTCCGATCATATCGATGAAGTCATCCGTACCATACGCGCCTCCAAGAATCCTCAGGAAGCCATTGAGCAACTCATGGCGCGCTTCGCCCTTTCGGAGATACAGGCACGTGCCATCGTTGAAATGCGCCTCCGCCAACTCACGAGCCTTGAGCAGGACAAACTCCGCGCCGAGTTCGACGACATACAGCGGCTCATCGCCCGCCTCAACGATATCCTCGCCAACGACGACTGCCTCATGGGCGTTATCAAGGATGAGTTGCAAGAAATCAAGGATAAGTACGGCGATTCCCGCAAGACCGACATCGTCTACGCCTCTGAGGAACTCAACCCCGAAGATTTCTATTCCGACGACGAGATGATCATCACCATCTCGCACCTCGGATACATCAAACGTACCCCCCTGAGCGAGTTCCGTGCCCAAGGGCGTGGAGGCGTCGGCGCCAGAGGATCGGAAACACGTGACGAAGACTTCGTCGAGTACATCTACCCGGCCTCCATGCACGCCACCCTCCTTATCTTCACCGCCACCGGACGATGTTACTGGCTCAAGGTCTATGACATCCCCGAAGGCGCCAAGAACGCCAAGGGACGCGCCATACAAAACATCCTCAACATCGAAGCCGGCGATAAGGTACAAGCTTTCATCCGCATCAAGAACCTCACCACCGACACCGCTTTTACCTCCGGCCATTACCTCTTTTTCTGTACCCGTCGGGGACAGGTTAAGAAGACCCTCCTCTCCGCCTATTCACGTCCCCGACAGAACGGGGTCAATGCCATCAACCTCATAGACGGTGACGGGCTTATCCAAGTCGCCCTCACCAACGGAAATAACGAAGTCCTTCTTGCCAGCCGTAACGGGCGCGCCGTACGGTTCCACGAGAGCGCAGTGCGTCCCATCGGACGTACCGCCGCCGGTGTCCGCGGCATGATCCTTGACGGTGACGATGACGAAGTCGTCGGTATGAGCTGTATAAAAGACCGCGAGAAAGAAACCATCCTCGTCGTTTCCGAACAGGGTTACGGCAAACGGTCGCGCCTCGACGACTATCGCATCACCAACCGCAACACCAAGGGTGTCAAAACGCTTAACATCACCGACAAGACCGGACGACTCGTCGCTATCAAGAACGTCACTGAGGAGTATGACCTCATGATCATCAACAAGTCCGGCATCACCATACGCCTCAAGGTCGCTCACGTCAATGTCATCGGGCGGGCTACTCAGGGTGTGCGTCTCATCAACCTTGAAAAGCGCCGTGACGAAATAGCTTCCGTCTGCCGTGTTCTCTCCGAGGAGGACGAAGTTTCCCAAGCTCCGGCAGACACAGATACAGACACAGAAGTAGTAACAGATGTAACAAACCAATAATAATCAAAAAGGACAGACCCATGAAACACACACGCATGTTCACCGCCGCTGTTGTCGCTGCCGTCGCTGCCACTATGGCCCTAACTCCTGCCACAGCGCAGAAAAAGGTCGTTTCTCAGGCGCAAAGTATAGCCAAGAGCACCAACCCCGACTTCGCCGAAGCCCGTGAACTTATCCATACCGCTTTGCAGCACGAAGAAACAAGCAACGACCCCAAAGCATGGTACGTCGCCGGCTACATCGAAGACCAGCAGTTCAGCTCCGAGCGCATGAAGGAAGTACTCGGTACCCCCTCCAACCAGCCCGTTATGTACGACGCCCTTCTCAAAGAGCTTGACCTCTTCGAGAAAGCCGTCGAGCTGGATCGCCTCCCCGACGCCAAAGGTAAGGTCAAGCCCAAATATGAGAAAGACATCAAAGGTATCCTCGCTGCCAATCACCTCTATTACATCAATGGCGGCGCCTATTATTTCGACGAGCGTGACTATCATAAGGCTTACGACGCTTTTACCCAGTACCTTCGCATCGCCGAGAGTCCTCTTTTTACAGGAGAGAAGACCGCCGAGCGAGACTCCAACTACATGACCGTCCGCTTCTATGCCGCCGTCGCCGCTACCCAGCTTGGTGAACCGGAGACTGCCATCACAGCCCTCCGTCGCGCCACCGAAAAGCCCGATTTCCGGCTCAACGAAGTTTTCCAATACCTTTTCAACGAATACGACCTCGCCAAAGACACCGTCGGCATGGAAGCCTCCCTCAAAGAGGCTATGGGACGTGTCCCCGAAGAACCCTTCTTCCTTCTCAATCTCATCAACATATACATCTATACCGGTCGGAACGACGAAGCCGTCGAATATCTCAACCAAGCCATTGCCCGAGACCCCCGCAACCCCATGCTCTACAACGCTCTCGGCAGTGTCTATGAAGACGGTATCAAGAATGGAGAAGAGGCCGAACGCGCTTTCACCAAAGCCCTCGAAATCGATCCGGAGTATGTTGATGCCATCTCCAATCTTGGCCGCGTCTACTACAATCAGGCTATCAACAAGCAAAACGAAGCCAACCAGATCACCGACAACGCACAATACCGCGAAGCCGTCGCCCAAGCCAAAACCCTCTTTGACAAAGCCCGCCCCTACTTCGAGAAAGCCGCCGGCATCAAACCCACAGAGATGGCTTACAAGATTGCCCTCCGCGGTATCTACTATAACCTCAACCTCGGCAAAGAACTCGCCGACATCGAGAAGGAGTTGAGTGAATAATGGAAATGGTCGATCTGCAAAGCCAGTACCGCCGCATCAAAGATGAAATCGGACAAGCCGTCGCCAACGTACTCGACAACGCCGCCTACATCAACGGTCCCGATGTCGATGCCTTTGCCGACGAGTTAGCCGATTATCTGGGCGTACCACACGTCATACCTTGCGCCAACGGTACCGATGCCCTGCAGATCGCACTCATGAGTTTGGGATTGCGAGCAGGGGACGAGGTCATCGTCCCCGCTTTCACCTATGCCGCCGCCGTCGAAGCCATCGTGCTTCTGGGCATGACCCCCGTCCTCGTTGATGTCAATCCCGATACCTATAACATTGACACGCAGCAGATTGAACAAACCATCTCCTCCCGCACCAAAGCCATCATCGTTGTGCACCTTTTCGGACAAAGTTGCGACATGGAACCTGTCATGAACCTTGCCGGAAAGTACAATCTCTACGTCATCGAAGACAACGCCCAATCTCTCGGCGCCCTTTACACCGACAGCGCAAGAGACACCTACAAAACCGGTACCATCGGACACATCGCCACCACCTCCTTTTTCCCCACCAAGCCCCTCGGTTGTTATGGCGACGGCGGCGCCTTGTTCACCACCGACGCCGCCCTGTCCGAGCGTATCCGCAGCATCGCCAACCACGGACAAGCCGGCGAGAAGTTCCACCACCGCATCTTGGGCTGTAATTCCCGCCTTGACACCCTGCAAGCCGCCATCCTGCGCATTAAGTTGCGGCATATCGACGAGTACACCGGCCTGCGCCAGCGTGTCGCCCGACGTTACGACGAAGCCCTCCTCGGCGCCCCCAATATCATTCCCCCCCGCCGTGCCCGTTACTCCAACCACGTCTACCACCAATATACCATCCGTGTCGCCGAAGAGCATCGCGAAGCCCTCCGCGACCATCTCGCCCGATGCGGTATCCCCACTGTGGTCTACTATCCCCACCCCATCAATGAGCAACCCGCTTTTCGTGTCCTCGTCCGCACCACACAACCCCTGCGTCAGGCTATCCGCTTGAGCCGTACCGTCCTCTCTCTGCCTATCCACAGCGAGATCAGCGAAAACGACCAAAACAACATCATCGATGCCGTCCTTCAGTACGCGCACCGCCACCGATAAGGTACGCTTCGCCGTCGTCGGCTGCGGGCATATCGGCAAGCGGCACGCCGAGATGATACGTAGAGAAGAAGGCGCCGAGCTTGTCGCCCTCTGCGATATCCTTCCTCGCGAGCGTCTTGCCCTCGAACCTTATGCAGACATTCCCCTTTATCCCTCCATTGAGGAACTTCTCGCCCGCTGCCCCGAAGCCGACGTCATCAACATCTGTACCCCCAACGGACTGCACGCACCTATGGCCATCCGTGTTCTTGGGGAATGTCGGCACGTCGTTATCGAAAAACCCATGGCGCTTACCGTCCCCGACGCCCGCCGGATCATCGATACCGCCGGGCAGAACCTCCGTCATGTCTTCTGTGTCATGCAGAACCGATACTCTCCCCCCTCCATATGGCTCAAAGAAATGATTGACAGTCGACGGTTAGGCGAGATATACCTCATCCAGCTCAACTGCTATTGGAACCGCGACGAACGTTACTACCACTCCGGCACATGGCATGGCGATGCCTGTCTGGACGGCGGTACCCTCTTCACACAATTCTCGCACTTTATCGATATCCTCTGTTGGCTCTTCGGCGACTTTCAGCCGCTCACCGCACGTTTCGCCGACTTCAACCACGCCACCCTCACCCATTTTGAGGACAGCGGCATCGTCACTTTCGAATTGCCCCGCCATCAGCGCGCCCTCGGTGTCTTCACCTATTCTACCGCCGTCTGGGACCGTAACCATGAAAGCAGCCTCCTCATCGTCGCCCAAAACGGTACCGTCAAAGTCGGCGGACAATATATGAACGAGGTCACCCAATGCCACGTCAAAGACTACGCCATGCCCATCCTCCCCCCTACCAATCCCGGCAACGACTATGGCGCATACACCGGATCCGCCCAGAACCATCACTACGTTATCCGCAACGTCGTCCGCAGCATCACGCATGGCGAACCCGTCGCCACCACCGCCGCCGAAGGATTGCAAGTCGTTGAAGCCATCCGCCGCATCTACGATCACCTCCCTGCCACGCTCCTCGCCGTCATCCTTTTCCTCCTCCTTGTCCCCGGCCAAGTACAAAGTCAGGACATCGCCCCCGATGATACCCTCATTGACCCTTGGTGGTCTACGGTGCCGCAACATCCTGATGACACCTTCGTCCCATCCGATTCATCCGGCTTATCCGATCCCCTCTCCGATATCTTCCAATGGCCTGAAGGCTCCGAAGAGTGGCCTGACAGCCTTCTCCATCAATGGCTCGACAGTGTTATGATTACTTGGGACATCGACAGCCTCCTCCTGCACCGACGCATGGACCATTTCCACCATTGGGTCGGCACCGACGATATCCCCTCCAATCCCCTCTTCCTCCCCCTCGTCTACCGTACCGGCCTCCTCCTGCGCCGGCTGCCCTCCCTACCGGAAGTGACCGACTTGCAACCCGCTGTCCCTTTCTCCGTCCCCCGACCCGATGACCCACTCCCCGCCCGTACTGTTACCCGCGCTGTTGAAGACAGTCTTTACCTCTTTTTTATCCTCCATCGCCCCCAATATTTCCGCTACACTACCTACGATATTCCCGATACCTATATCATCCCCGATTATCTCGCCGGCGAAGGCCCCCGTGAACTGCCGCTCGCTTTCGGAAATGAGTTGCGCCCCGAGGATCTCAACGCCGCTACCCTCCGTTTCATTCCGGACCGTCGCTATTGGCGTTCTGCTTTCGAAAGCGCCATACACTTCACCCAAGCCTGGATATCCCCCAACTGGCACAAAGGAGGAACCGGCAACCTCAACCTCCTCGCCCGTAACCTCCTCAAATACGACTACAACCGCGACAAGATACAGTTTACCAATGAGTTGGAAATCAAGCTCAACGCCTATACCGCACCAAAAGATACCCTTCGCAACTACAAAATCGGCGAAGACCTCACCCGCCTCCACAGTAACTTCGGTTATCGTGCCTTCAACAAGTGGTATTACACTTTCGACGCAGAAGTCCGTACCCAGCTCTTCTCCAACTTTGCCGAAAACACCCGCCAACGTATGGCTGCCACCCTCTCGCCAATCGCTTTCAACTTCGGTATCGGGATGAAATACGGCCACACCACCAATTTCTCCGGCAGCCGACACCGCCGCCTCAATCTCGCTCTCAACCTCGCCCCGCTTTCCTATACCCACATGTACAGTATCCTTGATACCCCCGATGAGATTGACCTCGGACGACACGGCTTTCACAAAAACCCTGCCACCGGCCTCTTCGACAACGTCCTCCGACAATTCGGTTCTACCCTCCGCGCCGACCTGTCCTGGCAGTTCAATCGCAATATCGTCTGGCAATCACGCATTTACT
Organism: Tannerellaceae bacterium; assembly: GCA_031284275.1. The sequence continues at coordinate 2,289 of JAITAD010000036.1, read as the reverse complement.
ATTTCACCAGTTACGACCATGTCGTCGGTGAGTTCGAGAATACCCTCACCATGGCCATCAGCCGTTTCTTTTCCACCCGCATATACCTCCACCTCCGTTTCGACGACGGCGTCACCCGTACTCCAGACTTCAACACCTACCTCCAAGCCAACGAACTCCTCAGTTTCGGCTTCAACTACAAATGGGATTACTGACCTTTCTCTGCAATTCACCAAAAACAACCGATATGTCATTAGCAAAACGAGACACTGAAAATCGAAAAGTCACTACCCGTCGACTCTTTGAGATGAAACAACGTGGCGAGAAAATATCCGTCCTCACCGCTTACGACTATTCCATGGCCGCCCTCATCGATCAGGCCGGCATCGATGTCATCCTCGTCGGAGATTCCGCTTCCAACGTCATGGCCGGCAACATCACCACCTTGCCCATTACCCTTGACCAGATGATATACCACGGCAAATCCGTCGTCAAAGCCGTCAAGCGCGCCCTCGTTATCGTCGATTTACCCTTTGGTACATATCAAGGTAACTCCAAGGAAGCCCTTGCCTCCGCCATACGTGTCATGAAGGAGACCCATGCCGATGCCATCAAGATCGAAGGGGGCATCGAGATACGCGAATCCGTCGAGCGCATCCTCACCGCCGGTATTCCCGTCATGGGACACCTCGGGCTGACACCCCAGTCCATCAACAAGTTCGGTACCTACGCCGTCCGTGCCCGAGAGGAAGACGAAGCCAATAAACTCATCAGCGACGCTCATATCCTTGAGAATGCCGGCTGTTTCGGTATCGTTCTCGAGAAGATTCCCGCCCTCCTCGCCGAGCGTGTCGCCGGAGAATGCGCCATTCCCATGATAGGAATCGGCGCCGGAGGCGGCGTTGATGGGCAGGTACTCGTTATGCACGACATGCTCGGCCTCACCCAAGGTTTCTCCCCTCGTTTCCTGCGCCGTTACGCCAATCTCGGCGAGACCATCACCCGTGCCGTCCAGAGCTATATCGAAGACGTAAAGACCCGTGACTTCCCTTCCCCGCAGGAACAGTATTAAATCATAAAAAACGCTATACTCACAAAAATCACACTACCTTTGCCACCGTTTTGTTTAACTCACAACAATTAAGCCTCAAAAACATGAAAAAGGTATTGCTTCTTTCTTTTGCCTTTGCTGCCGGAACCGTCGCCGTTCAGGCGCAGAACATTCAGCTCCATTATGACTTCGGTAGCGCCTTATACAAAGACCTTAGTAAAAGCACAGATCCTCCCGGTCGCCCTGCCCTCACCACCACCGTTGAGCACTTTGTTGCCGACAAATGGGGTTCTACCTTTTTCTTCGTCGATATGGACTATCAAGGCGGCACAGTCGCAAGCGCCTATTGGGAAATAGCCCGCGAACTCACTTTCTGGCAAGGCCCTATCACCGCACATATCGAATACAATGGCGGGCTTAATTACATCAACGATGCCTACCTCGCCGGCGCCACCTATACTTACAACTCCTTCGATTTCTCCAAAGGGTACTCCCTCAGCCTCCTCTACAAAGGCCTTCGTAACACAGTCGATCGGAATGGAAAATCTCATCCCCATAGCTTCCAAATCACCGGCGTGTGGCATCTGGCCATCGACGGCGGCCTTTACGACTTCACGGGATTCATTGATTTCTGGAAAGAGCGGGACTTCATCTTCCTCTCCGAGCCACAATTCTGGGTCAATCTCAACAAAATCAAGGCCTTTGACGACAAGTTCAACCTCAGCGTCGGCACCGAAGTTGAGGTATCCAACAACTTCGCAGGGCGTGACGGATTCTACGTCATCCCCACCCTTGCCGCCAAGTGGCATTTCTAACCCTCTTTCTCCCGTACCATCTAAGGAAGAGCCGAGGTTTCAACAGCCTCCGCTCTTCTTTTTTTATACCTTTGCCGTTGAACAGCCCGACAACGTTCATCATATTTGCCGATAATGACACCCAGAACCGCATTGTTCTTCGCCGTCACACTCATCGCCTGCCCTGCTGCACATTGCGAACAGCCGTACGATGTCCTTTTCGATTATCACGGCAATACCGCCACTGTCTCCGGCCCCAATCCTGCAAGTGAGCATTACACTTTCGGCCGGATTAGCATACCCAATACCGTTGAATACAACGGCAATACCTATACCGTCACAGACATCTACCCCTCCGCTTTCCAAGGGTGGACAGATCTGGTGCATATTGATATTCCCTCCACCGTCACCACCATTCCGGACTCCGCCTTTTTCGGCTGTATTAATTTTCGCACCATCTACTGT
>JAITAD010000052.1 GCA_031284275.1 Tannerellaceae bacterium | reverse complement strand
GCCCTCGTAGCCTTCCTCAAAGCCATCTGAGATGAGGAGGCGACGCTTACAGGGCGCTTTACTGCTGCTGTGGCTGTGCCTTTCGGGCGACGCCTTTGCACAGACGGCCTTTGCCGACCGCCTTGCCGCTCTGGAAGGCGTGGTCTCGGTAGATACCCTCCCTAACACGGTTTTCGGGGAGAAATACCTCCTCCGCATCCGCCAAGAGGTGGATTGGGAGGGGCGTGGAGCGGGGACTTTTCTGCAGCGTGTCATCGTGGGGCATATCGGCGCAGATCGCCCTACTGTCATCGTCACCGAGGGTTACGGTGCGAAGTATGCCCTGCGGGAAGGGTATGCTGACGAGGTGGCTACGCTTCTGGAAGCCAATACCGTCGTCGTCGAACACCGTTACTTCTTGGAGTCCCGCCCCGACAGTCTTGACTGGCGCTACCTGACCACACGGAACGCCGCCGCAGACCTTCACCATGTACGTACCCTCCTCAACCGGCTCTATCCTGAGGCGTGGGTGAGCACAGGCATCAGCAAAGGCGGACAGACGACCCTCCTTTACCGAACATGGTATCCTGATGACGTGGTGGCATCCGTCCCTTACGTCGCCCCGCTGAACTGCGCTGTGGAAGACGGCCGTCACGAGGATTTCCTCCGTCGCGTGGGTACCCGATGGGAACGTAACCGTATTAAGGCGTTCCGAAACGAAGTCCTCGAACGCCGCCCGGCCATGGTCGAACGCCTCAAAGCTTACGCCGCCGACAAGGAACTGACTTTCCGCATCACATGGGACGAAGTCCTCGATTACTGCCTGCTCGAATATCCTTTCGCCTTCTGGCAATGGGGCAAGCAGGCCGAAGGTATTCCTGCGCGTAGCGCCGATGACGAGACCGTCTTTAACCACCTCATGAACGTGGTCGGCGCCGATTACTTCGCCGCCGACACGGCGATGATCCCTTTCTTCGTTCAAGCTGCCACCGAGATGGGGTACTACGGATATGATACCGAAGGGCTTACGGGGCTGTCGATTCCCCATGCTGAGGGTTATCTCCCCCGTGTGATGCTCCCCGATAGCATCGCCGACGGCCTGAACTTCTCCGCCGCCGCCATGTACGACACGGTCTACCGCTTTCTCGAAAATAACGACCCCCGTATGATTCTCGTCTACGGCGAGGTAGACCCATGGAGCGCCGCGCGCGTTCCCGATTTTTCCGGCTAAGTGAACCGCCTCTGGCTCATCGCTCCCCGCTGCGACCATACCACGCGCCTCCGTACCTTGCCTCCGCGCCTGCGTAAGAAAGCCCTCGCCCGCCTCCGCACGTGGGTTGCCACTGCTCCTCGCCCCGAATAACCGGCCGATGGAACCTCTGGCGGAACGGATGCGGCCGACGACGCTTGACGATTACGTCGGGCAACGTCATCTGGTAGGCCCCGACGGCGTACTGCGCAAGATGCTGGACGGTGGACGCGCTCCGTCGCTGCTCTTCTGGGGGCCTCCGGGGGTAGGGAAGACCACGTTGGCGCGGATTATCGCAGCGCGCCTGAACGCTCCTTTCTTCACCCTGAGCGCTATCAGTTCGGGTGTGAAGGATGTCCGCGAGGTGATTGAACGTGCCCGAAGCGGCAGCTTCTTCGGTGGGACGCCTATCCTTTTCATTGATGAGATACACCGTTTCAGCAAATCTCAACAGGATTCGCTTCTCGGCGCCGTAGAGAAAGGTACCGTCACCCTCTTCGGGGCGACGACGGAGAACCCTTCCTTTGAGGTCATCTCCCCACTGCTCTCTCGCTGTCAGGTTTATATCCTGCACCCGCTGGACAAGGAGGAGTTACTCACCCTCCTGCACCGCGCCTTGGACAAGGATAGCGTTATGTGTACCCGACATGTACGTCTCACGGAAACGGACGCTCTGCTGCGTTATGCGGGGGGCGACGGGCGCAAGTTGCTTAACATCCTCGAACTGGTGGTCGAAGCCGAAGGGGCGGCGGAGGTGGATATCACGAACGAGAAAGTCGTTGAACGACTTCAGGCTAATCCTGCCGCTTACGACAAAGGGGGGGAGCTGCATTACGACATCATCTCGGCTTTCATCAAGTCCGTTCGCGGCAGCGATCCTGACGCCGCCGTCTATTGGCTCGCCCGTATGGTTGCCGGCGGCGAAGATCCCGAGTTCATCGCCCGCCGCCTGCTCATCCTCGCCGCTGAAGATATCGGCTTGGCCAACCCTAACGCTTTGCTGTTGGCGAACGCTTGCTTCGACGCTTTGCGTAAGATAGGTTGGCCGGAGGGGCGTATCATTCTGGCCGAGACGACGGTCTACCTTGCCGCCAGCCCTAAGAGTAACTCGGCTTATCTGGCTATCGGCGTCGGGCAGGAGCTGGTCGAGCGGACGGGCAACCTCCCCGTCCCTCTCCACCTGCGTAACGTACCGACCAAGCTCATGGCCGAGTTGGGGTACGGCGAAGGATACCGATACGCTCACGACTATGCCGGCAATTATGTGCCGCAGGACTATCTCCCGCCCGAGCTGCTCGGCGCCCGCCTTTGGACACCTCAGGACAATCCCGCCGAACGTAAACTCAGCGAGGGGTTACGCCTTCGGAAAGTTGAGGATGACAAAGAAGAGAGCCCGTCATGAAACAGATTACCGTCATCGGTGGGAAAGACAAAAAGGGACAGCCCGAAGCGGTACGTCTGGAGCTGTGTGCCGGCAGCGTGACGGCCATCGTAGGGCCGACGGGGTCGGGCAAGAGCCGGCTGTTGGCGGATATCGAGTGGTTGGCGCAGGGAGATACGCCGACGGAGCGGCGGGTGTTGGTGGACGGAGCCGTTCCCGAAGAGGAAGAGCGTTTCGCCACAGCAGGAAAATTGGTGGCGCAACTCTCGCAGAACATGAACTTCGTGATGGACGCTTCCGTCGGCGAGTTCCTCCGCCTGCACGCCGAGAGCCGCTCTCTTGAAACCGCCCCGACCGTTCCTGCCAAAGCTGTGGCAGATATTGCGGCGACCGTCGTGACGCAGGCGAACCTGTTGGCCGGCGAACCGCTGACGGAGGAGATGCCGCTAACGGCATTGTCGGGCGGACAGTCACGGGCACTGATGATTGCCGACGTCGCTTTCCTGAGCGAGTCGCCCATCGTCCTGATCGACGAGATAGAAAACGCCGGCATTGACCGCCGCTCTGCCCTCTCACTGCTCATCCGCAAAGAGAAGATCGTCCTCATCGCCACACACGACCCGATGCTCGCCCTCATGGCCGACCAACGTCTCGTCATCAGCGGCGGCGGCATCCGCCATATCCTCCGCACCACCTCCGACGAAAAGTCCCTGCTCACCGCTCTGGAAGAGCAGCACCGCCAATTAGACACCCTCCGCCACCACCTCCGCCTCGGCGAACGTTTGAACAGTATCTTAAATGACCATTAGCATTATTCTCCCCCCGCTTACCTTCTGTCGCCTTCTGCCACTCGCCTCAATGCCAAGAACGCTTCTTTCAAAGGTTGAGAAACTGCGCTTGACGATTCGGACAAGACCATTGATTGATAGATATTCAAGAACTCATTTCTTTGTCTATGAAAGAAATGCAGAAAATGACGAATAAAACCGGTACAATCCAATACGACAAATTCAATTCCTATTTTTTCATATAGACTTTTCGCATATTCGGAAACTTCTGCTTCAACGACATCGGTTGTAATAAAAATATAATTGTCAATTTTATCTTCAGAAGAAGACAATTTGGCGCATGAGATATCAATATCCGTCTTTGTAACTCGCCGATCTTTCATTTCATAACAGGTTACAATTTTATTATCATCAGCCAAGCATATTTCCACATCGCCAATCGAACCGGTTTGTTTATCTGCTGCATGATGAGATTCAAGCGTTTTGTTTTTCTCACGTATCCTATCTTTTACGGTTTGATAGGCAGCCGCAATCATAAGTACAGGTAAACGACTTGAATGTTTACAATTCAAGTGCTGCGTGAGTAACGTAACAATTTCTTCACTTGAAAGAGTCAATATATCTGCTTGTTTCAAATCAGAAATCAGCTGTTCCATCCGTTTTTCATCTTCTGCCTTTATTAGCAATAACAAACGTATAATTTCCTGCAACACGTTTTCTGCCTTTTCCAATCCTGAATAAACCGTATTCAATACTTCAAGGGTAGAAACATATACCTTTCTTGGTTTGCCTACCAAAACAAGGTCTATTGTCAAAATACGATCAAGATTACGAAAAGCAGGGGTCAAGTAGGCCGTAGTAGGGTTATAGGGCAAATTATATTTATGTACAAATGGCTCTACGAATCTTTCATCATAAAAACGCCCCGAATAGGTGTCGTCTCCTTCGATTTCCGTGTAAGGTTTACGAATATCCACCTCCGGCCTGTGTAGTTTGGCGAGCAGGCAAGAGATTAAAAAACGTATAGGTGCTTTATTAGTATTACAACGGCAAATAAAAGCTATTCTTTCATACAATTCATCGGACTTGGTGAATTGACTGCTCGAATTATCGTTTGCCACTTCATACAGACTTTCTAAAATATTTTTCGGATCAATATTATTCATTTTCAAATAGTAAAATAATTCTCATTCGGATTCATTTTCAAGTCATAATTAACCCATAACACCTCTTGGCGGACTCCTTTTGTTGAATGTATGGTTTTTTTCGGCGCATAGATTTTAGTCCATTTCCCGACAGGATACAATTCTTCCATCAATTCACATTCATAATTGGAAACAGCAACAAGCCCTTCCACCGAATTGAGGATTTTTGCCAATTCGATGTGGGCGGTATCCTTCATTTCAAATCCGTAGGCTTTTGTGTCGCCTCGCGTTTCGTGAATATATGGCGGATCGCAATAGAATAACGTTCCCTTACTGTCATACAATTTGATAACGTCTATAGCAGGCCTATTTTCAATTTGAACCCTCAATAACCGTTCCGCAATATATTCAAGCTGTTCAACACCACCTAACCAACGGCTTACAACTCCACTCATTCCCGAGCGGCTCGTATTTTTACAATTCGCCCACCGACCTATCGTAGCGGTCTGCGCCAATCCTGTTCTAACTTGTCGTGCTCGAATGTAGAAACGCCTTGCACGTTCAATATCGGGCAGGTCGGGTTCTATTTTACAAGCTCTTCCAAACTCTTCTCTTGAAAAAGGTGTTAGAGCAATCTGTTCTATCATTTTTTCCTTTTCCTTCCGTAAGACTTTGAAGAAATTGACAACTTCACCGTCTATGTCATTATACGTTTCGACAAGCGATGGTTCCCTATTCAATAATACAGCACCGGAACCTGCGAATGGCTCACAATAGTGAAAACATTTAGGCAACAAAGGCAACAACCATTCAAGATGTGAAAACTTTCCTCCATACCAACCAAAAGCAATAAGCTTTTTAGGCTTATTGCTTTTCAATATCGGCGGCGCTGCTTTATGATTACTTCCTGTTTTTGCCAAGCCCATTTTGTTCTGTCAATATCAGCCCGTTCGTCTGCTTTTTCCTCAAAACCATTACTTTCCGACGAAATCTCTCGGAAACGGGTTATTCTACCATCGCCAAAAGTAGCAACTTTCTGAATACCTTATCCGTTAGCGGTGGTAAGTGGGGACGAGGAACTTCAAGGAGAGGGGGGAGGGGGAAGAGGGGAGGGCGTGCAGGATGTAGATGCCGGGGGAGAGAGGGAGGGCAAACTGCTCGGTGTCGGTGCGGGGGTGGAGATGGGCGAGGGGGCGTCCGTTGAGGGCAGAGACTTGCAAGGTATAACCGCTAAGGCGGTGGATATGGAGGATGCCATCGGCGTAGTGTACGGCGGCGGGAGGAGTTTGTGTGGCGGCGAAGAGAGCGGAGGGCGGTTCGTCACCGGGGACTACAGGCTTTCCATCAGGTTGTTCGCTTGCGGCGGGATCGGCAAAGACAGGCATGGCGGTATACCATCCGTGGGGAGCAAGAGGGAGGGTAGCGATGACATTGCCTGTTCGTACATCGAATTGGAGAGCAGCCCAGCTATCGGAATAACCTTGTTGGAGGGCAGCGAACAACTCGCCCGTTTCGGGGTGGAAGCCGAAGCCGGAAGCGTAGAAATGCCACCCCTGCTCGCCTGCGATGGTGAGAGTGTCGAGGCGGAGGATAATATCTCCGGTGGCAGTGAGCGGGTCGAAACGGTAGAGTGCGGTGGCTTGTGCTGTGTTGCCGAGTATCCAGCAGAGCGTATCGGTGCCGGCAGTAGGGATGGCGGAGATGGGGTCGGCGTGCCAAAAGCTCCAATGGTTGAAGCCGGTACCGTAGAGATTGTCATCGCTTGCAGGGGTGGGGACACCGTTGGGGATGGTTATGGGGGTCTGGACGAGGGTGTAGGGGTCGATGTGCAGAAGGGTATGAATGGCGGTGGCTGCGTTGTCGTGAAGGTGAGAGGCATAAAGGGAGGTAGGGGTGGAGGTAATGGTGGTGTCACGGTGTCCGGTGAGGATGGTGTCGAGGGCAAGGGTTCTGGCGTTGAGAACAAGGATACCGGTGTCCTGACGGACGGCGAAGATGCGGTCGCCGACGAGTCGGAGGGTACCGAGTTGCCCTACGCAGTCGAAACCGACGGGTTCGGGAGCGAGCGGAACAGACGGGACGGGGGTGATGGTGTGATGGACAAAGTCGTAGAAGAGTAAACCGCGGGAGGTGGCTTCGAGGCCGGAAGTGTCGGAGAGCGGCAGGTAGAAACGGCCGTCGGAAGCAGGAAGGCCGTCGGCCGTCCAAACGGTATCGCAGGCGGTGAGGTCGTCGACACGGACAGCGGTGAGGTGGTAAGCGCCGGGCTGTTTGTGGATGAAGAAAAGTTTGTGGTGGTAACCGACCCCGTATTGCGCAGTGGTACCGAGGTGTCGGCCGGCGTTAGCGGTCCGGTAGACGTTGTAGTCCCAAGCGTCGGCACGTCCATCTGCGCCAAGACGGAGGAAGTTGAGCGATCCGGCATCGGGGTAACTCTCCTCATTCAGGAAGAATACGCCGTTGGCAAAAGGAGTGGAGT
>JAITAD010000046.1 GCA_031284275.1 Tannerellaceae bacterium | reverse complement strand
TGTAGCTATTACGAGTTTTGTTATGTTGCAGAGGAGTGTGAAGAATGAAGAAGACTTATTATCTGTTTAATTCGGGGAAGCTGAGTAGGAAAGATAATACTTTGAAGTTCACACCAATAACGGAAGAGGAAGATGGTTCGGAGCAGGAAGGCTCGCCACGCTATATTCCGGTGGAAAACGTAAGCGAGTTTTTTGTTTTCGGAGCATTGACAGTTAACAGCGCCTTGCTGAACTTTCTCGGAAAGAACGACATAGCGTTACATCTGTTTGATTACCATGAGAATTATACCGGTTCTTTCATGCCGAAAGACTATCTGTTGTCGGGAAAGATGCTTCTTGCCCAGACTTCTCATTATCAAACGAACAAGAAACGATTGGTAATTGCCCGTAAGTTTGTGGAGGGAGCTTGTCATAATATGATAAAGAACTTACAATATTATCATCGTCGTGGGAAAGATACGGAGCTGATGATAGAACAAATGAAAACGTCTGCTTCCAAATTGGAGGATGCCGGAACTGTACAGGAATTAATGGGACTGGAAGGTAACATCAGGCAGGTATATTATGAGGGATTTGATATCATGCTAAATGATTTTCAAATGGAAGGGAGAAGCAAACAGCCTCCTCAGAATGAAGTAAACGCTTTGATTTCGTTCGGAAATATGGTTTGTTACAGTTCCTGTTTACGGGCGATTCATCAAACGCAATTAAATCCGACGATCAGTTATTTACATACGCCGGGTGATAGGAGATATTCGTTGGCGTTGGATGTTGCCGAGATATTCAAACCGATAATTGTAGACAGGGTAATATTTAAGGTTCTGAATAAGAAAGAGATACAGGAAAAACATTTTCATACAGCCTTGAATAGATGCGTACTCAATGATACGGGCAAAAGAATATTTGTAAAAGAGATAGAAGATAAAATGTCTGAAACGATACAGCATCGCAGTTTGAAAAGAAATGTCAGCTATCGTCATCTCATCAAGCTGGAGTGTTATAAATTGACTAAGCACCTGTTAGGGATAGAGGAGTACCGCCCTTTTAAGATGTATTGGTAGGATGTACGTGATTTTGATATATGATGTAGGAGAGAAACGGGTGGGGAAGATGTTACGCTTGTGCCGTCGTTATTTGAACTGGATTCAAAATTCGGTATTTGAAGGAGAGATAAGTGAGGTAAAGAGAACCGAATTGGTACTGCGTGCAAAGGAGATAATGAAGGATGAGGACAGTTTGATTATTTTCTCCGGGCGTCAAAACACGTGGATGGAAAAAATGGTAATAGGAAAAGAAAAAAACGACCTGTCCCAATTCTTGTAATTCCGGTATTGTAGTACCACAAGATACGATAATCAATTCTTGAGGTACATATTCCTTGCCGGCAATTCCTGTTGTACACCACAAGTACGATTATAGGACCTTTTCCAGATGCGCCGCCGTGCCGTTCCTTTCGAGGATACGAAAAAGGGGAGTAGATAAACAAAGGCAAGACGGAAACGGGGAAAGCTATCCGAGTGAGCTGAGAAGACTTTCGAGGGAGAGCGGGTCTTGGAGGAGGACTTGACGAGGTTTACTGCCTTCGAAAGGTCCGACGACACCGGCTTTTTCAAGCTGATCCATGATACGGCCGGCACGGTTGTAACCGATGGAGAACTTGCGTTGGATGAGAGATGTAGAGCCTTGCTGTTGGGCGACAATGAGGCGGGCGGAGTCGTCGAAGAGCGGGTCGCGGTCAGAGAGGTCGATGTCGGCAAGCTTGCCGTCGTCTTCGCCGTCGGGATGGTATTCAGGAAGGAGATGGGCGGTGGGGAAGCCGGTCTGTTCGCCGATGTAGTTCGATATTTGCTCGACTTCGGGAGTGTCGATGAAGGCACATTGTACACGTATCATTTCGCCGCCTTGTGAGAAGAGGAGGTCACCGCGTCCGACGAGCTGGTTGGCGCCGGGGGCGTCAAGGATAGTCCGGGAATCGATCATGGAAGAAACGCGGAAGGCGATACGGGCGGGGAAGTTGGCCTTGATGGTTCCGGTGATAATATTGACGGAGGGGCGTTGGGTAGCGATGATCATGTGCATACCGACGGCGCGAGCTTTCTGGGCGATGCGTGCGATAGGCTGTTCGATTTCCTTGCCGGCGGTCATGATAAGGTCGCCAAACTCGTCGATGATAACGACGATGTAAGGCATGAAACGATGCCCTTTTTCGGGGTTAAGTCGGCGGGCGCGAAACTTGTCGTTGTATTCCTTGATGTTCCGGGTATGAGCTTTCATGAGGAGGTCGTAACGGTCGTCCATCTCGGTGCAGAGAGAGTTAAGGGTATAGACGACCTTGGTAACGTCAGTGATGATAGCTTTTTCAGCATCAGGGAGTTTGGCAAGATAATGCCGTTCTATTTCGGCATAGATATTGAACTCAACCATCTTGGGATCGACGAGGACGAACTTGAGTTCGGCGGGATGCTTCTTATAGAGCAGAGAAGTGATGATAGCGTTCAGGCCGACGGATTTACCCTGTCCGGTGGCTCCTGCGACGAGCAGATGAGGCATTTTGCAGAGGTCGAACAGGAATATTTCATTGGAGATGGTCTTACCGAGAGCGATGGGGAGGTCAAACCGGTTTTCCTGAAACCTGCGAGAGGAAAGGATAGATTGCATGGAAACAATCTGAGGATTTTTGTTGGGGACTTCGATACCTATCGTACCCTTGCCTGGCATAGGAGCGATGATACGGATACCGAGAGCTTTGAGGCTCAGGGCGATGTCATCTTCGAGGTTACGGATTTTGGATATACGGACACCGGCTTCGGGAACGACTTCGTAGAGCGTGATGGTGGGGCCGACGGTCGCTTGGATGGAGGTGATGCCGATACCGAAATTGAGGAGAGTCTGTTTGATGTTGTCTTTATTGGCGTTCTGTTCCTCCATATCGACTTGGCGTTCGTCGTTGTCGTAGCGTTTGAGGAGGTCGAGGTTAGGATTGCGAAAACCGGAGAGGTCGAGGGTAGGGTCGTATTCGCCGAGTTCATCGGCGAGGGAGGGTAGGGGAGAAAAGGAGAGTGGCGCCGGAGGGATATCATCGTCTTCAGCGATACTTTCTTCATCGGGAGGGATAATGACTTGGAAGACGTCGTCTTCGGGATTAGGTGGAGGAGACGGGACCGGCGGGAGGAAGTCGTCTTCGGAATCGTACTCATCGTTAGGTTCATCGTCAAGACAAGGTTCTTCGGATGCGGGAGCAGAGACGGCCGCTTCTTCCGAACTGTCCTCTGAGGGACGGCGTTTGAGGCGCATGGGGAGAACGATGAGGTTGCGCAGGAAAGGCAAGGTATGTACGGAGGAAAGGATGGCGATGACGAGGAGGGTAGCGGCGAGGAGGATGGCCAAGCCCGGTGCCCCGAGGGAGCTTTGCAACCAAAGAGACAGAGAGTAGCCGTGCCTGCCGCCGGGGTAGAAGAAAGCGCTCTCGTGGGCATGGGAAAAAGCAAAGGCGAGGAAAACGGAACTCCACACGAGGGCGGCGGTACAGAAAAGAAAGCGTTTGAGGAGAGGCTGTTTGTTCAGTCTCATCAGACGTCCGCCGAGGAGAAAGAGAAAGACGAGGACGATGAAAGTCGGCAATCCGAAGCCCCGATTAACGAGGCGGTCGGAGAGGTAGGCCCCGCAAGCCCCACCCCAGTTGCGTATGGCGTGGCCTTCGGAGATAACTTGACTCAGGGACAGATTCTCGACAGCACTTTGGTCTGCGCCTTCAGAGAAAAAGAAAGAGAGGAGGGTAATGGCAAGGTAAAGGGCGATGGCGCAAAGGGTGAGTCCGACGATGTAACGGGTACGTTCATTGGTGAGGATTTCCTTGAACGTAGAAGGTGAGGGAGGAGGACTTTTCTTTGCCACGGTGGGAGGGGGGTGAAAGGATTAGAGGGCTTGGCGGATGTCTTCGAAGAGGGCATCGACAGTCTCGAGTCCGACGGAGAGGCGGATGGTCAGTTGGCTGACGTCCATACTTTGCCGTTGTTCTTCGGAGAAAGTACCGAAGATGGTGCTGGCGGGGTGTATGGCGAGGCTCTTGTTGTCAAAGAGGTTGGTAGCGCGGCGGATGAGGAGGAGGCGGTTCATGAAAGCGAAGCAGTGTTCTCGCGAAGGGAGGTCGAAAGTGAGCATGGCGCCGGGGAGAGGGCCGAATTGCGCAAGGCTGATTGGGTGGAAGGGATTGTCTTCGAGGCCGGTATAGTTGACGGCTACGATGCCCGAGAGCGTGCGGAGGCGTTGGGCGAGATGAAGACAGGTGGTGGCCTGTTGCCGGAAGCGGAGGTCGAGGGTCTCGAGGCCGAGCGACTGCATGTAGGCCGCATGAGGCGTCATATAAGCACCGACATTGCGGTGGACTTCGGTACGGAGGCGAGCGGTGAAAGCGTTTTTCTCGCCGGCGGACTTGATATGGGTAGTGAGGACGGGAGAGTTTTTCCACGAGAAGTTACCGTAGTCGATAATCAGTCCGCCGAGGCTGGTAGCTCCGCCGGAGATGTATTTGGTAGAAGAGATGATTTCGATGTGGACACCAAGATCTGCGGCGCGAAAGGCCGTGAAAGGGACGATGGTAGTGTCGGCGATGAGCGGTATCCCCTGCGCTTCGGCGATAGCCGAGAGAGCTTTCAGGTCAGCCACTTCCTGTTGAGGGTTGGTAATGATTTCGAGGAAGATGCAACAGGTCTTGTTATCGACGGTACGGCGCACTTCATCGGGGTCGGAGAGGTTGCAGAAACGAGCTTCGACCCCGAACTTGCCCAGGGTAGCGGTAAGGAAAGAATAAGTGTTGCCGAAGAGATGTGCGGAGGTAACGATGTTGGACCCTTGGGAGGCAATGTTAAGGAGGGTGTTGCTGATGGCGGCCATACCGGAACTGAGGGCTGTGACGTTCATGGCGTCGGTCATCGTACGCACCCGTTTCTCGAAGTGCTGGACGGTGGGGTTGGTGATACGGGAATAGGTATGGTCGGCGCTACGTCCGCAAAAAGCCTTCTCCATAGCTTCGGCGGAGTCGAAGTCGAAGGCGACGTTGTCGTAGACAGGCATGGAGAGAGCGTTGTGAGCGTCTTTCTTCTCGTAAGGCGTGTGCAGTACTTTCGTTGTCATGCGTTAAGATTGAGTCGTTGATAGATCATGGGAGGTTCGGGGCATCGGAATCCGAGGTCATTGTAGAGAGCTTGTGCCCGAAGGTTGTCCTGTCGCACTTCGAGGGTGATACGGCTACACTTGCGGCGGCGCGCTTCGTCGATAAGCGCTTCCATGAGGCGTCGGGCAAGTCCGCATCGGCGGTAAGCAGGGTAGACGAACAGGTCGTGGATGTTCATCATGGGGCGGGCAGTGAAAGTGGAGACATTCTCGAAAGCGGTCAGCAGTCCGATGGGAACATCGCCCCTTTCGGCTAGCAGGACGAGGACTGTAGGGTGGGTTGCCAGCGAGGCGACGAGACGTTCGGAAACGTCGGGAGTCAGTGGTTCACCGCCCCCCATCCTGTCGTTGATATAGGCGTTAATGAGGTCGCCGATAGCCTGCCGATGGGCAGGGCGTGCGAAGTCACAACGGCTGATGGAAACCTCTGAGGCGTTCACGTGTTGGCAGGTTCATTTGAAGAACATCATCTTGCTGAGATACTTCCCGATGATGTCGAACTCAAGATTGACGACGGTCCCTTTCTCTATTTGGCCGAAGTTGGTATGGTCGTGAGTATAGGGAATGATAGCGACCTCAAAGGTATTGATGCCGGAGTTGCAGACGGTGAGGCTGACGCCATTGACGGCAACGGAGCCTTTCTCTACCGTAGTATATCCTTGAGCCGCCATTTCCTTGTCGAAATCATATGCGAAAGCATAGCGCCAGCTGCCGCCGCTTTCGGTGACGGAGGTGCAGCGGGCGGTCTGATCGATGTGTCCCTGCACGATATGTCCGTCGAGACGGCCGTTCATGACCATGCTGCGCTCGAGATTGACCCTGTCGCCGGATTTGAGGAGGCCGAGATTGGAACGCTCGAGGGTCTCCTTGACGGCGGTTACGGTATAATCCTTGTCGGTCTTGCTGACGACGGTGAGGCAGACGCCGTTATGGGCTATGCTTTGGTCTATTTTCAACTCGTCGACGAACGAACACCTCATCGTGACATGTACGTTTTCCCTGTCTTGGCGGACACCTGTCACGAGGGCAGCCTCTTCTACGATTCCTGAGAACATCGGTTTTGAAACTTTTGAAGTCATTTTATCGGCCTGTCGGCGTTCTGCCGCCACTGTTTCATGGCGCGGGCTAACTGGTCGGGGCAGGATGTCGGCTTGTATCCGCAGCGGATACCTTCCATGCGGCGGACGGCTTCTTCGACGTCCATTCCCCGCAGGAGGGCGGCCAGGCCGTGCGAGTTGCCGTCGCATCCGTTTTCGACGGAAACGTCGCTGATGGTCTCCCCTTCGAGTGTGATAGTCATCGCCGAGGCACACACGCCGGAAGGCCGGTAAGTGATTTGCTGTTTCATCTGGCTGCTGTTTGCGTGGCTGCAAAGGTACAACTTTCCTGTCAGCGGACAATGGCTTCTTTTTTATTGCGTTAAATAAACGTAAATCGTCGGAAAGTATTGTAATCCTTCGTATCCTTGCACCCGCGAACAAGAAGCACCGGTACCCTCCGGTTTACCAAGGGAGAGTTCTTCCAAGAATCATCAACAAAAGCAAGACACAGAAATGGGACTTTCCAAGGCTAAGGTGTGTGGGCTGCTGCTCGTTACTATCGCTTTCGTAGCGATGGGAGCATGCAAGCCGAAGACTGCCGCTACCGAAACGCCCGCAGAAGAAGTCGTCAGCACCGACAGTACGGCATGTACCGAAGGCGCTGAACACGATTCTACCTGCTGCGGCGAAGCCCACTCTGACGAAGCTGCCCCTGCGGGGGAAGCTACCGTTCAGTAGTGAGCCGGTGTGTGCGGACAATCGCAAAGCTGCGCTATCGGCTATACGGGCTTTCTTTTTCCTGACTGTGAAAAAATCGTTGTTTAGGTTCAAGAGATTAGACGGATAGCCCAAGTTCGCAGAGTTGGGCGTTGTCGAGTGCGGAGGGGGCATCAATCATGACGTCGCGTCCGTTATTATTTTTAGGGAAAGCGATACAGTCGCGTATGCTGTCCAGTCCGGCGAAGAGAGAAACGAGGCGGTCAAGGCCGTAAGCGATGCCGCCATGAGGTGGAGCGCCGTATTTGAAGGCGTCCATGAGGAAGCCGAATTGTTCCTGCGCTTTTTCGGGTGTGAAGCCGAGGAGTTGGAACACCTTGTGTTGCAAGTCGCTGTCGTGGATGCGGATAGAGCCTCCGCCCACTTCCACGCCGTTGATAACCATGTCGTAAGCATTGGCACGCACGGCAGCGGGATCAGCATCCAACAAGGCAATATCTTCGGGGAGAGGAGAGGTAAAGGGATGATGCATGGCATAGAAACGCCCGTCCTCCTCATTCCATTCGAAGAGCGGGAAGTCAGTCACCCAGAGGCAGGAAAAAGCCTCTTTGGAGCGCAGGCCGAGGCGAGAACCCATTTCAAGGCGGAGGTCGTTCAGTTGGCGGCGGGTACGGAAGAGGTCATCGCCGGAGAGGATGAGAAGGAGATCGCCCGGACAAGCATTGAAAGCCACTTTGATCCGTTGCAGGACGTCTTGGGAGAAGAACTTGTCGATGCTTGACTTGACCTTCCCATCGGCTTCGATACGGGCGTAGACGAGACCTTTGGCGCCCGTCTGCGGACGGCGGACAAACTCGGTAAGCTCATCCAACTGTTTGCGGGTATAGACGGCAGCGCCCGGTGCCTGG
>JAITAD010000053.1 GCA_031284275.1 Tannerellaceae bacterium | reverse complement strand
GCCGACCCTGCCCTTCCCGCGCTTGACAACGCCCGGCTCCAAAAGGCCGTCGAACATGCCGACAACGTCATCAGCAGCGGGAAATACAGCCTCCTCGCCGATTTCACCAAGCTCTTCGGGCGTGCCAACGAAAGCAAGGCGCCCGAACACGTCATCACCATCCACCACGACGGCGACAACATCGACGCACAGGGCAACCACCAGACGCATTGCGCCTTTACTTTCCCCTTCGAACTTGAAAAAGACAATCACATGGGGCCTGCCGACGTCACCCTTTACGAACGTTGGGAGCAAGTTGACCCCGCCGACGCCGTTCGCCGTGAATGGTCATACACCACTTACGTAGAAAACCCCGAAAATAACAAGGGATATAACTACGTCCCCCCCGTCACCCTCGCCCGTTACGGCAAAGGTATCGACCGCAGCTACGAGAACTCCGTCAACCATGCCATCACCACCAACGAAGTAGACCGTATCGAGTTGCGTTACGCCGAAGTCCTGCTCATCAAGGCCGAAGCCCTCTTCCAACTCGGACAGAATGCCGAAGCGCTCGCCACCCTCAATCAGGTACGCGAACGTGCCGGCGCAACGCCTCTCACGGCTGTCACTTTCAACGATGTTAAACGGGAATGGTCTTATGAGTTCGTCTACGAACAGAAGCATTGGCTCAACCTCGTCCGCTGGCGTACCCTTATTGCTACGGTAAAGACTGTTTCCACCTTCAAATACTTCGATGACTCCTACGCCGTTGCAGGTGGTACCGGTCAAGACGGCGAGATCGTCAGCTCTTTCTTTGCCAAGGTACACAAGCACCTCCATGCCAAATACGACAACGTCCGCGGCCAACACTACCGTTTCCCCATCCCTACCGGCCTTGAAGGCGAAGACCTCCACATCACCCCGCAGAACCCCGGTTATTAACCATTAACCCGTTTGTGTCATGAAACACCTGCATTTCCCCCTCGCCGCCATGCTTTCCGTCGTCATTTTTCTGGCCGGCAGCATTTCCTGCCAGAACGATGACGAGGAACCGGCAGTGAAAAAAACCCTCTCCCTGACGCTCGGCGAACATGCCGAAGGCGGTATCGTCTTCTACATCTCCCCCAACAAAGACACCGCCTTCATCGCCGCCACCGAGGACTACGGCCCCATCGTCTGGAGTACCAAGCGTGTCGTCATCCCCACGGAATCTACGTTCGGCGCCGGTACTTTAGGCTCCGGTGCGAAGAATACCGCCATCATCGTCGCCGCCAAGAAAGATGATTCCAACGACTTCGCCGCCCGCCTGGCCGACGACCTCGTCCTCGAAGGGTTCGACGACTGGTATCTTCCCGACATAGAGCAGCTTACGCTGCTTTATGAACAGCGTGAGTTGGTCGGTAACTTCGCCGAAGCAACCTATTGGAGTTCTTCCGCTTACGATGGCGGTTATCCGGGTGGTGGTTATGCAGCCAACTACAACTTCAGCCCCGGTATCTACAACCGTCGTGTCCCCGACTCGGGCCAGCACAACCCCTACCTCATCCGCCCCGTCCGCACCGCCCTCCCCAAATAACCCATACTCTACCCCAAGTACCATCCTCTACTCCCCCCCCCTACTTTTTGCACAAAGGATTCACCCTCACAACCGAGGCCTCGGAAAACATTTTCCGAGGCCTCTTTTTACTCTTCCCCTCTCCCTCAGAGGCGAGGATTGTTTGCCGAAAATTATAGAGCATACTACCATCGGCTTTCCCTCTCCCTTTTATCCTTCCCCCACAACCCACCCTCAGCCCCCATTGCAGTCAATTTCCTCACCGCATCCATGGTACACCTGAAACTGACCGATTTGTTACGGTCGATGTTCATGTACATCGCAACCTTGCTTGAGACCTCCAACTTCGGCAATAAGCATTTCCCACATCCCACCATCCCATACCAATTTTGATAACGTTAGGCAGGAGAGGGGAGGGCGATAGGCAAAGGAGGGGAGGACGTTGGGCAGGGGAACTATGACGTTGGGTAAAGGGGCTGTGACGTTGGGTAAGGGGGAGAGGGGACGGTAGCCCGGCGGAGGGCGTGGGGGACGCTTTCCGAGGGCTTGGTGTAGGGGGGAATGAGGGAAAGTGTTACTTTTGCGGGCGCAGTCAGGGAAATGAACGGGACAGAACAAGATGGTAGTAAGAGATGAGGTGATTTTTGGGATTATCGAGAAGGAAAAGCAACGGCAACTGAAAGGGATTGAGCTGATCGCATCGGAGAACTTCGTGAGCGATCAGGTGATGGAGGCCATGGGCAGTGTGCTGACGAACAAATATGCCGAAGGCTATCCGGGTAAACGTTACTACGGCGGTTGCGCGGTGGTAGATGAGAGCGAAAATATCGCCATCGAACGACTCAAGAAACTTTTCGGCGCCGAATGGGTAAACGTGCAGCCGCACTCGGGGGCGCAGGCCAACGCTGCGGTCTTCATGGCCGTCCTCAACCCGGGAGATACGTTCATGGGGCTGAACCTTGCCCACGGCGGGCACCTGTCGCACGGCGCAGCAGTGAACAGCTCCGGTATATTCTATCGGGCGACGGAATACAACGTGCAGGAAGAAACCGGACGGGTGGACTACGACCAGATGGAAGAAGTCGCCCTGCGGGAACGGCCGCGCCTGATCGTGGGCGGCGGATCATCGTACTCCCGCGACTGGGATTACCAACGGATGCGGGAAATCGCCGACAGTATAGGCGCTATCCTGATGATAGATATGGCACATCCTGCCGGCCTGATTGCGGCCGGGTTGTTGAAGAATCCGCTGAAATACGCCCATGTGGTGACCTCAACGACACACAAGACCCTGCGCGGCCCGCGCGGAGGGATTATCCTCATGGGAAAAGACTTTGAGAACCCATGGGGTAAGAAGACGCCGAAAGGCGAGATTAAAATGATGTCGCAATTGCTGGACTCGGCCGTCTTCCCCGGTATACAGGGCGGCCCCTTGCAGCATGTCATCGCCGCCAAGGCCGTCGCTTTCAGCGAAGCGATGAATCCGGAGTTCTTCGTCTACCAGCGTCAGGTGCAAATCAACGCCGACGCCGCCGCCCAAGCTTTTATGAGCGCCGGTTACAAGGTTATCTCCGACGGCACCGACAACCACAGTCTGCTCGTAGACCTGCGCAAGAAGTTCCCCAACCTCACGGGCAAAGAGGCCGAACAAGCCCTCGCAGCCGCCGACATCACGGTCAATAAGAATATGGTGCCTTTCGACACCCGTTCGCCGTTCCTCACCTCCGGTATCCGCGTCGGCTCGCCGGCCATCACGACGCGCGGCGCCGATGCAAGCCTGATGAGTATGATCGTCGGCCTGATCGACGCCGTCCTGTCCGAGCCTACTTCCGACCGCACCATCGCTTTCATCCGCAGGGAGGCCAATGACCTGATGAGAGAGTTCCCTCTCTTTGCGTGGTAATAATTGTTTCCATAGGAGCGACGGCCTCCCCTCCCTGACGGTTTCGCTTGCGGAAGGGGTACAGCAGAAAGGAGGAGAAAGGGAGTGGCGGCGGGGGACAGAAGGAGCAAGGAGCAAGCTGATGTAGCTTCCACCACGGGGGAAGGAGGTGGCGGCGGGGGCAGAAGGAGTAAGGAGCAAACTGATGAGTGAGGAGTAGAAGGAACAAAAAAGACAATTCGTTAACTACTAAATCTGATTTGTCATGAAAAAGTATTTCGTTTTCGTCTGCGCCGGTGTAGCGCTATGCCTGTTGGCTTCCTGCGGGAAAAGAGAGTTGAAAGCATACAACGAAGGGGTACATATCATCCCCGCCCCATTGAGCTTGACAGAAGGGGAAGGACACTTCCTCCTGAAAGACGGCATGACGCTCACCACCTCCGCCGGAGAAGCGGAACAGGTGACACTCTATCTGGCGGAACGGCTGCGGACGGCGACGGGTTACCGCTTTGACATCGACGAGGACGCTACGGAGGGGAACATCGCCCTGCGCCTCAATAAAGATCTGGCCATTTCACCGGAAGGGTACCACTTGGAAGTCAGTCTTACGCACGTGATGATACAGGCGAAGACGGCAGCCGGCCTCTTCTACGGCGTGCAGACCTTTCTTCAACTGCTGCCTGCCGAGATAGAAAGTCCGACGAAAACGAAAACGGTGATATGGACGGCGCCGACAGTGGTCATCGACGATGCGCCGCGTTTCGGCTATCGGGGTATCATGCTGGACGTCTGCCGGCATTTCCTCTCCGTGGAACGCATCAAGAAGCAACTGGACGTGTTAGCACTGTTCAAAATCAACCGTTTCCATTGGCATCTGACCGATGACCAAGGGTGGCGTATCGATATCAAGAAACATCCGAAACTGACCCAAATGGGATCCAAACGGATAGAGGGCGAAGGCCACGAGTATGCCGGCTTCTATACGCAGGAAGAGATCAAGGAAGTGATCGACTACGCCGCCGCCCGCTTCATTACCATCGTGCCGGAGATAGAGATGCCCGGCCATGCTCTGGCCGCCATCTCCGCCTATCCCGAGCTGTCCTGCAAGGGCGATCCGACGACGCCTCGCATCGTCTGGGGGGTAGAAGACATCGTTTTCTGCGCCGGCAAGGAAGAAACGTTCCTGTTCCTCGAAGACGTGATAGCGGAGGTGGCCGCCCTGTTTCCCGGCGAATATATTCATCTCGGAGGGGATGAATGCCCGAAAAGGTCTTGGGAAGCCTGCCCTCTCTGCCAAAAGCGTATCCGCGAAGAGGGGTTGTTCGCCGCCGACGGACATTCGGCGGAGGAACGGCTGCAAAGCTATTTCGTACAGCGTATGGAAAAAGTGGTAGCGCGTCACGGGAAGAAAATGATCGGCTGGGACGAAATACTCGAAGGCGGACTGGCGCCGTCGGCTACCGTGATGTCATGGCGAGGCGAGGCGGGCGGTATCGCCGCCGCCAACATGGGGCATGACGTGATTATGACACCGTCGAGCAACGGCATGTACATCGACTACTACCAAGGCGATCCCAAGGTCGAACCCGTCTCCATAGGCGGTCACTTTCCACTTGAAACGGTATACTCCTACGACCCTGTGCCTCAGGCACTGGTCGAAACCGGCAAGACCGACTACATTCGCGGCGTACAGGGTAACCTCTGGGCGGAATACCTTTACACGCCCGATATGGTAGAGTACCGTGCCTATCCGCGTATCCTGGCCATATCGGAAATAGCGTGGACACAACCCAAGCAAAAGAGCTTCGACGATTTCCTGCGCCGCCTCGACAACGCCATGGTGCGCCTTGACCTGCACGACATCAACTACCATATCCCGCAACCCGAACAGCCCGGCGGATCGGTCAATTTCATCGCCTTCACCGACACCGTAGACGTGGCATTCAAGACCACACGCCCCATCCGCATGATATATACCCTCGACGGCAGCGAACCGACGGTCTCCTCGCCGGGTTATACCCTGCCCATCCGGTTTACGGAGTCGGGGACGATTAAGATTCGCTCCATACTTGCCTCAGGGAAGATGAGTCCCGTCCGTACCATCACGGTAGAGAAACAGAGTCTGCATCCCGCCAAAGACGTGCAACCTGCGGCAAAGGGGCTTAAACTCGACGTTACCTACGGTACGTTCCTGCGTAGCGCCGACATCTCCGACGAGGCAGAATGGACGACATCCGTACTGCCTTCCCTGTCCAAACTCACGCAGATAGAGGAACGGGACTGGGGTATCTCTATCCGTAACCTGCACCCCTACGCTGCCGTAGCCACCGGATACGTGGACATCCCCGCCGACGGGGTATATTTCTTCTCTTCCGATAACGAAGAGGTTTGGATTGACGGTAAACTCCTCATATCCAATGCAGGAGAAGTGAAACGGTTTTCTCACCACGATACCTCCGTCGCACTGGCGAAAGGGTTACACGAAATCAAGGTTGTCTTCCTGAGTCATATCATCGGCGGATGGCCGACGGTGTGGGGCACGGGGGACGTATCCATACGGCAAGCCGGCGAAGAAGCGTTCCAACCCATCAGCCCCGAGATGCTCAGCCATTGACGGTACGGCTAACAGCCGCTGAAATCGACGCCTTCGAAGAGTAACGAGGGGATGCGCCACGAAGAGACAGGAAGCGGGTCGTTGCCCGCTTCCGTCATTTGTTGCCACAGGGAGAGCATGTTCCCCGTGATGTTCATCTCCGAGAGTGGGCGCACAGGACGGCCGTTCTCTACAAGGAAGCCTTCCATACCGTAAGAAAAGTCGCCCGTCGTACCGTTACAGTTCCCGCCGTTCAGCCCCGTGACCCAAATCCCGCGCGCCATGTCGGCCAGAAGTTCGCCGCAGCCTTTGTTTCCGCCCTGCATGGTAAGCAGAGAAGGGGAGGATATCGTCGGAGGGAGGTTCAGCTTGCCGGCATAGTAGGTATCGAGAAAATAAGTTTGCAGGACGCCTTCGCTAATGATGGGTCGGGGCGTCGTGGCAACACCCTCCCCGTCAAAGTAACGCGCCCCAAAAGCACGCGGGATGTGGGGAGCATCCATGACGGTCACCCGTTCGTTCGCTATCCGCTCACCTATCTTGTTGAGCAGAAAAGAATTGTCTTGCTGTATGGCAGCGCCGTAGAGCGCCCCGATAAGCGGAGAAAGGAAACGACTCGACAGCGTATTGTCCAACAGCATCGTATATTTTCCGGAGGCTATCGGTTTCTGTCCAAGTTTGGCAAGTACGCGTTGCACAGCTCTGTCGCCGATTCCTTTTTTGGTCAGGTCGGTGAAAAAGGGGGCGCTGTCGTACCAATAATCTTCGGGACGCGCAGGGCTTCCGCCGTCCTGCACACTCACTTGTGCGCAAAGGGTATAGGCCGTAGCGCTCTGTTCTCCTTCAAAGCCGTTGCTTGCAAGCATGTAGGAGGCATCGCGACAGTCCTCGAAAGAAGAGGTGGCGGAAAGGATACGGGCGTCTTTGCCGGTCATCTCGGCGCAGGCGGACATGGCGAGGGCGATTTTCGCCTCGTTATCGATTGCGTCGAAATGCGGGTCGTCCAAGTCAAGGCCGGGGAGGCCGCCGACGTAGTAACGGTCGGCATCGGGCAAGCGCCATGCGCCGTCCTCAGCCACGAGGCGGGTAGCGGCGATGCCGTTACGGATGAAGCGTTCCAACTCCTCTTTTTCCAATCTGTTGGTCGAGAAAGCGCCGAAACGCCCCGCTACAAAGAAATGGAAGTTCAGGCAGCTCTCCGCCCGCCGGCGTATGCAGTCGATTTGCATGTCCCTTACCTCAAACGACGTCCCTTGCGCCGTTTCAAAAGCGACGCGTACCTCGTCACAGCCCTCTTTTCGGGCAAAATCCATCGCCCACCGAGCTGCCTCTTTTTCGGTTTCTTTTATTATTTCTGTGTGGGGGGGGGTTTTCATTTGTGGGGGCCGGGGGGGGGGTTGGTTAAACTGGGGGGGGGGTAAGAGTGGCAGTGGAAGAAGGGGCGAAAGCGGAAGGGGAAGGGGGAACAGGGGTGGGGGTAAGAGTGGCAGTGGAAGAGGGGGCAATATCGGTGGGGACAGAGGTGGGGGAGGGTTTGCGGTAACCCATGCCGGCGAAGGTGGCGATGAGGTGTCCGGCTTGGTTGGTGATGCGTACTTCGCAGTGAGATAGGCGTTTGTGGTCGAATACTTCGCGGGCTTCGGCGTAGAGGATGCCTTCCCGTTCAGATTTGAAGAAGTTGACGGAGGAGGTGACAGAGAAGGTCAGGTCTCCGCCGCTGTTCACCGCTGCGGCGAAAGCCAAATCGGCCAAAGTGAAGATGGCGCCCCCCTGACAGACGCCACCGCCGTTGAGGTGCATGGGGGTTATCTGCATCTGCGCACGGGCAAAGCCACGACTTACCTCGGTAAGGACGATACCGGCATTGGCCGCAAATCTGTCCCCCTTCAAAAACTCTTTTACATCCATGACTCTGTCGTTTTTACGGGGAACAAAATTACGAAAGATTACGACAGCGGAGTGAACGCAGAAGACGGGGGGGAGGATAGAGAAGGGGCAAGGAGACGGGAGGGAGGAGGATAGAGAAAGAGGGGGAGGTGGAGGGAGAGAAGAAGGAAGAGAAGGAGAGATGGAGAGAGGAGAG
>JAITAD010000039.1 GCA_031284275.1 Tannerellaceae bacterium | reverse complement strand
CCCCCTCTGTACCCTTCGGGTATTTTACTGAGGGTCGTGGCACGGAGGGGACACTCGTAGCGCTACCGTAACGGGGCTGGGGTACTGCACGAATATTCCGTCCGGCCATTTCTGTTGAAGGTTGAAGGGATAGGAGAAACCACGTGGGAATCTATGCCTTTTTTAAGCCCAATTTACTACATTTTTGTATTTTCACTACCAAAATGTAGCTTTTTTACCTTCATTCCTTTCCAACTCCATGCTATCCCGAAATATCTTTTTCAACGCCATAACTCTTTATCATTCACTCTAATATATGCGTTATACCTAAATCATACAACGCTTCGAAAGTTTTTTGGCACACTATTTGAATGTAGAAGGGCGAAGTTGAACTAAAAATTAGGTATTCTCATGAGAAAGATTGCGATTTATGGTAAGGGCGGTATCGGGAAGTCTACAACGACGCAAAACACCGTTGCCGGATTGGCTGAATTAGGTAAGAAGGTGATGGTGGTCGGTTGCGACCCGAAAGCAGACTCCACCCGTCTGCTCCTTCATGGATTGGCACAGAAGACGGTGCTTGATACCCTCCGCGATGAAGGCGAAGACGTTGAATTGGACGACGTCATGAAACCCGGATTCAAGAACACCAGTTGTGTCGAATCCGGTGGCCCCGAACCGGGCGTAGGTTGTGCCGGACGCGGAATCATCACATCCATCAACCTCCTTGAACAGCTCGGCGCTTATGACGACGACAAACATCTCGACTACGTTTTCTACGATGTTCTCGGTGACGTCGTCTGCGGTGGTTTTGCCATGCCTATTCGCGACGGTAAGGCACAGGAGGTCTACATCGTCTGCTCAGGTGAGATGATGGCCATGTATGCCGCCAACAACATCTGCAAATCCATCTCCAAGTTCGGTAAAGTAGGCGACGTCCGATTGGGTGGTCTCATCTGCAACTCCCGTAAGGTGGACAACGAGTCCAACATGATCGAAGAGTTCGCCAAACGACTCGGCACACAGATGATACACTTCGTCCCACGCGACAACATGGTGCAGCACGCCGAAATCAATCGCAAGACCGTCATCGACCATGCCCCCGAACATCCGCAGGCCGACGAGTACCGCGCACTCGCACGCAAGATTAACGACAACAAGATGCACGTCATCCCCAACCCCCTTACCATTCAAGAGTTGGAAGACCTCCTCATCGGCTTCGGTATCCTTAACTGATACAAACCACAAAAACAAAATCCTATGTTACTTATCAGAGCCATTGTTCGGCCGGAAAAATCTCCGGTGGTCATGAAAGACCTTTTCAATGCGGGCTTTCCCGCCGTCACCAAGTTATCCGTCTTCGGGCGCGGTAAGCAGCGCGGATTGAAGGTCGGGAATATCACTTACGACGAGTTGCCCAAAGACCTCCTGCTCATCGTCATCCACGAGAAGGACAAAGACTTCGTCGTCGAGACCATCATCAACTCCGCACGAACGGGCGACAAAGGGCAGGCCGGCGATGGTAAGATCTTCGTTACCCCTGTGGAAGAGACTTACACCATCTCTCGCGGTAAAAAAGACTGAACCATGAAGCTCATACTCGCAGTTATCCGCATCGCCAAGATGGGAGAAACCAAGCAAGCGTTGGCCGAGGTAGGATTACCCTCCTTTACAGCAATGCCCGTCCTCGGGCGGGGACAGGGGCGGGGGGACTTCGCCTCCGTCAAGGCCGCAGTAACGATCGATGACGACGTGCCGGTCGTCGCCGACGGACCTTCGCGCCTCAAAGCCAAGCGCATGATCACCCTTGTCGTCACCGACGAGAAGAAAGACCTCGCTATCGAAACCCTCCTCAAAGTCAATTCCACCGGAAAGAGTGGCGATGGCAAGATAATGGTCGTCAATACCCTCGACTCCTATACCGTTCACAACGGCCTTTCCGGAGACGCCTCCCTCGACTAAGCTCAACCGAAAGAGAACAACCATGATAGAGACAAAAGACAAACTCCGCTCTACTGACGAAATCATCTCGGCCCTCTCGGCATTTCGAGACGAAGTAGTCAAAAAATACCCCAAGAAGGTCGCCCGCAAACGCGCTAAGGCCATGGTCATGAGCGATGCGCAGACGCCTCCCGAAATACAGTCCAACGTCCGTACCGTACCCGGTATTATCACCCAGCGCGGATGTACCTACGCCGGATGTAAGGGTGTGGTACTTGGACCCACGCGTGACATCATCAACATCACCCATGGCCCTATCGGCTGCGGCTTCTATTCGTGGCTCACGCGGCGCAACCAGACCAAGCCCGAAGCGCCGGACGATCCCAACTTCATCACCTACTGCTTCTCCACCGACATGCAGGACTCCAATATCGTCTTCGGCGGAGAGGAGAAGCTCAAGCAGGCCATACGCGAAGCCTACGAACTTTTCCATCCCAAGACGATAGCCGTCTTTTCTACCTGTCCCGTCGGGCTTATCGGCGATGACGTCCACCGTGTCGCCCGCCACATGAAAGAGGAAATCGGTGGAGGAATCAACATCTTCGGTTTCTCCTGCGAAGGATACCGCGGCGTTTCCCAATCCGCAGGGCACCACATCGCAAACAACGGCCTCTTCAAAAACCTCATCGGCCGTGACGACACCGTACGCGGCTCTCTCAAATACCGTGTCAATCTCCTTGGCGAGTACAACATCGGCGGTGACGCTTTCGAGTTGGAACGCGTCTTCGAGAAATGCGGTATCAACCTCATCGCCACTTTCAGCGGCAACTCCACCATCCAGAAATTCGAAAACGCACACACCGCCGACCTCAACATGGTCATGTGTCACCGTTCCATCAACTACGTCGCCGAAATGATGGAGACCGCTTTCGGTATCCCTTGGATCAAGGTACAGCCTATCGGCGCCAACTCCACGGCCAAGATGCTTCGCAAGATAGCGCAGTATTTCGGTGAAGCCGAACTGACAGACCGTGTCGAAAAGGTAATCGAAGAGGAGATGGTCGCCGTACGCGCCGCTGCTGAACAGGCGCGCAAGCGTACCGCCGGCAAGACCGCCATGCTTTTCGTCGGCGGATCGCGTGCACATCATTATCAGGACCTCTTCGAAGAGCTGGGTATGACCACCCTCGCCGCCGGTTATGAGTTCGGACACCGTGACGACTACGAAGGGCGCCGCGTCATCCCCACCATACAAATCGACGCCGACAGCCGTAACATCGAGGAAATCACCGTCACTAAGGACGAGAGGCGTTACAATCCCCGTAAAACCGAAGCCGAACTCAAAGCCCTCGAAGAACAGGGTATGGAGTTCAACGAGTACCACGGCCTGATGAACCAGATGGAGAAAGGCTCCCTCGTTATCGACGACCTCAGCCACTATGAGATGGACAAACTCATCGAGTTGTACCACCCCGACGTCTTCTGCGCCGGTATCAAGGAGAAGTTCTGTGTCCAGAAGATGGGTATCCCCCTCAAACAACTCCACAACTACGATGCCGGTGGCCCTTATGCCGGCTTCCAAGGCGCCATCAACTTCTATAGGGACATCGAGATGATCGTCGGCGCCACCATCTGGAAAGAAATCAAGGCGCCATGGGAGAACGAGGACTACGTCGAAGCCACCTTCGCTTATTGACCCTCCCCCTCCGAACACCAACTAAACTAAAAACAAGATGTTACTCAAACATACCACAGGAAAGGAAATAGAACGCAAGGCGCTGACCATTAATCCGGCGAAGACTTGCCAGCCTGTCGGCGCCATGTATGCCGCTCTTGGTTTGCACGGATGCCTGCCGCACAGCCACGGCTCGCAGGGATGTTGCTCATATCACCGCAGTGCACTGACGCGCCACTTCAAAGAGCCGGTCATGGCTTCCACAAGCTCTTTCTCCGAAGGCTCCTCCGTCTTCGGCGGTTCAGCCAACCTCACCGCTGCCATTGAGACCATCTTCACCGTCTACGAGCCGGACGTCGTGGCCGTGCATACCACCTGCCTCTCTGAGACCATCGGTGACGACCTTACCCAGATCGTTTCCAAAGCTAAGGAAGAAGGCAAGGTGCCCGACGGCAAGACTGTCATCTTCTGCAACACCCCCAGCTACGTCGGTACCCACATCACCGGTTACTCCAACCAGTTGGCCGCTTTCATCAAGTTCTTCTCTACCGCCACGCCCAAGAAGAAGAACGTCGTCAATCTGGCCGCAGGTTGGATGGAACCCTCCGACATGCGGGAGATCAAACGGATGGCATCCCTCATGGAAGCCCGCACGATACTTTTCCCCGATATGTCGGACGTCCTTGACTGCCCCATGACCGGTAAGTTCGTCATGTACCCTAACGGCGGGACTACCATTGCCGAGATGACTGCTACCGGCGACAGCAAGTTCACCATCGGACTCGGCGCCTACTCCACCGAAGATGCCTGCGTCAAGCTCGAAAACAAGTGCAAGGTACGTTTCGAAGTCATCGAGATACCCATCGGCCTTAAAGCTACCGACCGTTTCATCGTAGCGCTCAGCCGACACGCCAACCTCCCCGTTCCCGACGCCATCACCGAAGAGCGCGGACGACTCGTCGATCTCATCGCCGATAACTCCAAATACTTTTACGGCAAGCGCGTAGCCCTCTTTGGCGACCCCGACACGCTCATCCCGCTTACGGAGTTCCTCCTTACCCTCGACATGAAGCCCGTCTATATCGTTACCGGTACCCCCGGCAAGCATTTCGACGAGTCCATGACCGAACTGCTCGGCAAGAAAGTCCCCGAAGCCAAGTTTATGAGCGGCGAGCGTGCCGACATGTTCCGTATGCACCAGTGGATTAAACAGGAACCCGTCGATCTCCTCATCGGCAACACTTACGGCAAATACATCGCACACGATGAGAACATCCCCTTCATCCGACTCGGTTTCCCCATCACCGACCGTCCGGGGCATAACTTCTTTCCCAACGTAGGTTATGTCGGCGCTACCAACCTCGCCTTGAAAATCCTCCACAGCCTGCTTGACCACAAGGACAGAACCTGTCCCGAAGAAAAGATCGAGTTCCAAATGTAAGAGGCTGTGCCTGCAGACAACAACATAAACCCTCCGTGACTTCATTCCTGCAAGAACGCGAGAGGCAGATCCTCACCAAGGGTAAGGACAGCTTTGAACTCATTGGCGGCCGCCCCAGCCTCGCCGGGGCGGTCAGCCAGCGAGCTTGCGTTTATTGCGGGTCGCGGGTGGTACTCTACCCCATCGCCGACGCTCTGCACCTCGTTCACGGCCCTATCGGATGTGCCGCCTACACGTGGGATATCCGCGGATCGATGTCTTCCGGCCCCGAGCTGTACCGCAACAGTTTTTCTACCGACTTGCGGGAGAAACATGTCGTCTTCGGCGGACAGGAACGCCTGCGCGATACCCTCAACGAGCTTATCACCAAATACCGCCCTGAGGCTGCTTTCGTTTACTCGACCTGCATCGTCGGCGTCATCGGCGATGATGTCCCCTCCATCTGTCGGCAGGTAGAGGCTTGTCACGGTATCCCCGTTATTCCCGTCATGGCCGAAGGCTTTCAGGGAAGTAAGAAAGACGGTTACCGTATCGCCTGCGACGCCATGTTCCGCCTCATCGGCACAGATGACGGTAAACCCGTCGGCGACTATGCCATCAATATACTCGGTGACTTCAACCTTGCCGGCGAACTCTGGATGCTCACCGATTACTACCGACGTATCGGCGTCGATATCGTCGCTTCTCTCACCGGCGACGGCCGTGTCGGCGATATCCGTAACGCCCACCGTGCCGCTCTCAACGTCGTCCAATGCTCCGGATCGATGATACATCTGGCCAAACGGATGAAAGAAGAGTTCGGCATCCCTTACGTCAAAGTATCCTATTTCGGCATCGAAGACATGTCCGATGCCCTTTATGAAGTGGCCAAGTTCTTCGGTAGCGCCGAGATGATGGAATGTGCCGCCGCCCTTGTCCGCAAGGAGCTTACTACCCTCCTCCCCGCCCTCGATCCTTACCGGCGCACCTTGGAAGGAACGAAAGCCGCCATCTACGTCGGCGGCGCTTTCAAAGCCATATCGCTGGTTAAAGCCCTGCGTCTCATCGGCGTGCGCACCGTCATTGCCGGCACACAGACGGGTAACACGGAGGACTATCGCCTCCTCAAAACCCTTTGTGACGACGGCTGTATCCTCGTCGATGACTCCAATCCCATTGAACTCTCCGAGTTTGTCAAGCAGACCGGTGCACATCTCTTCATCGGCGGCGTCAAGGAACGCCCCATCGCTTACAAACTCGGTATCGGTTTCTGTGACCATAACCACGAGCGCAAGCACGCTCTGGCCGGATATGCCGGCATGTTGAACTTCGCCCGCGAGGTCTGCCTGACTGTCACCAGTCCTGTCTGGCGGTTCACCCGCAGCGTCGGTAAAACCATCGAAGATGGTCAACGCCTGTAAGCAATGCGCCCCGCTTGGAGCCTGCGTTGCTTTCAAAGGTATTGAAGGTGCGCTGCCCATGCTGCATGGCTCGCAAGGCTGTGCCACCTATATTCGCCGTTATCTTATCAGCCACTTCCGCGAACCTATGGACATCGCTTCCTCCAATTTCAGTGAGGAAACGACCATTTTCGGCGGAAACAAAAACTTTAACACCGGTATCGACAACATCATCAGCCAATACCATCCCGAACTAATCGCCATCGCCAGTACCTGTCTGGCTGAAACAATCGGCGAAGACGTCCACCGCCTCATCTACGAGTACCGCACCACCTGCGAAGCCCCTGATATGGTTTTCGCTTCTACTCCCAGCTATCAGGGTACGCACTACGAAGGTTTCCACCACGCTGTCCATGCCACCGTCAAAGCCCTC
This sequence comes from Tannerellaceae bacterium, assembly GCA_031284275.1. The sequence goes on along the minus strand of JAITAD010000039.1, from coordinate 12,361 downwards.
GCCGGACAAGACGATTCCTCCGCACACCATCAATTAAACCTCTTCAGCAACTTCATCTCCCCCGAAGACATCCGTCACCTCAAAGATATCACCGCCGACTTCGGTATTGATGCCATGCTTTTCCCTGACTATTCCGATACCCTTGACGGTATCTACCGTGATACTTACCGCCGCATCCCCGAAGGCGGTACCCCCTTGTCCGCCCTGCGATGCAGCCATCGTGCCCGCTGCTCCATCGAGTTAGGCTTTATCCTCAACACGCCGGCACAGTCCGCCGGTGACTACCTCCGCGACACTTTCGGCGTCACACTGAACCGTCTCGGACTTCCCATCGGCATCGGCGAGACCGACAAACTCTTCGCAACCCTCTCCGAAACCGCCGGACGGCCTGTTCCGGAAAAATACGTCCGTCAGCGCGGACGACTCATCGATCTTTACATTGATGGACACAAATATCTCTCCGGCAAGCAGGTACTCATCTACGGCGAAGAAGACCTCGTCGTCGCCCTCGCCGCCTTTGCCGCCGAAACAGGCCTCCGACCTGTCCTTTGCGCCTCCGGAGGTGAGAGCGGACGGCTCGAAGACACGTTGCGAGACGTCCTTGGCGACCTCTATCCCGAAGACCTCATCGTAGCCGAAGGCGCAAGCTTCGACGACATCGCCGCACGCCTTGATGAGGCCGGACGTACCCCAGACCTCCTACTCGGTAACAGCAAAGGCTATTACCTTGCCCGCAAATGGAACGTTCCCCTCGTCCGTGTCGGATTCCCTGTCCATGACCGTATCGGGGCACAACGCATCCGCCTCCTCGCCTACCAAGGCGCTGCCATCCTCTTCGAGCGTATCGTCAATGCTATTCTTGAAGAGCAGCAACGTACCTCTCCCGTAGCCTATAAATATATGTAATCCTGATTATGTCTATGGCACCTTCAAAAGAGTCCCCCGCTTCCCCATCTTTTGCTTCGGCTATCAAGTCACGCGTCGCTGTAGCCAGCTTCGAAGGTATGTTGGTGAACCTGCATCTCGGCGAAGCCCGCAAGCTCTACATCTTCGAGATATCGGACGACAGGAAAAGTTACCGTTCTGTCGATTTGCGCCCCACACCACCCGAAGGTGGAGGCCTCGCTCGATGGGAAGAGTTGGCCGACAAGGTGTTACATGACTGCTGCGCCTTGCTCGTTGGGGGTATCGGTGATACCCCGCGGCGTATCCTCAAAGCCCGCGGCATACGCATCATCGAGATGAGCGGTCTTATCGGCCCCGGCCTTGACGCCGTCTACCGCGATGTTCCCCTCCGTACACTTTCCCAAGCCGACCTCGCCCGCAATGACGATGCTTGTCGTGGTAACGCCACCGGTTGCGGATAACATTTTCTTCTCGCAGGTTATGCCCTGTATAACAAAGGGTATGAATCAGTCTAACGGTCTTTTTTAGTATTAACAATTAAAGTATAAGAGAAAGATGAAGAAACCGGATTTCACCATTTTGGTATGCAACTCTTACCGAGTTGCCGGAGATGCGCAGGGTTACTGCAACAAACAAGGTGCAGTATCTCTCTTGCAGTACATCAGCGAAGAGTGTGCCGACCGCGGTATCGACGCCGTTGTTACCACCACCGCCTGTTTCAGTGTATGCAGTCAAGGTCCTATCGTTGTCATCCAGCCCAACAACTATTGGTATGGCGGCATGACCAAAGACAAGATCGATGAAGTCCTCGACGCCCTCGAAGAAGGCAAACCCGTCGAAGACTATCTCATCGCCTGAAGTCTGCCGCTTTTTCTCCTTGCAAGAAACGGTCTTCCTCATGAAACGAAGTCCGTTTCTTGCTTTTTCCTTTGTGGGATGAAAGATTTTATGCAACTTTGTCCCACTATGAGAAGACTGCTACTCTCCACAGTGCTCCTTTTCTCGACCGTAGCCACTCATGCTTACGACTTTATGTTTGAAACCACCAACGACGGTACAGCCGAAGTCAGTGGACCGAACCTTGACAGTCACGACTTTACACTCGGTATTCTCAACATTGTTGATACCGTCATCCTTGATGAGAAATCTTACCCCGTCACCGCCATCCGTAAGGATGCTTTCAAGGATCAAACCGCCATTACCACCGTCACTATCCCTGCCACCGTCATCAAAATCGGGCACAGGGCTTTTTTTCGTTGCTCGTCCTTGACCTCCGTTAGCCTCAAAGGCGGCGCTCCGCCTATGCTTGGCGACAATGTTTTCGACGACATCGCCTATGATTGTCAATTTTTCTGCCTCCCAAAAGACAGTTCTACCTATACCGCCGATTCCGCATGGATGCCTTTCTTCCCCCCTGACTACAATATTCGTTTCCGTATCGCAAACAACCAAGCCATCATCACCGCTCCTAACGCCGGAAACGCTGACTGGAGCGACACCCGTCTCACTTTTCCTGTCGGCGTCTATGCCAACGGTGGGCGTTATTACCCCATTGTTGCTATTGACCCTCGCGCTTTCAAAGGTTTTCCTGTCCCCGCCGGCATCACCCTTTCACCCGGTACCACTACCATCGGCGCCGAGGCTTTTGCCGGATGTACTACCCTCCGTAACTTTACCACCGGCCTGTCTTCCGACCTGACCACCATCGAGGTCGGGGCTTTTGCCAGTTGTACAAGCCTCCAAACTTTCGTTTTTTCTACTAAGATCAAAACCATCGGTGTCGGCGCTTTCTCCGAATGTGCCGCCCTGACCACCCTCACCCTTTTCGCCTCCTTGACGACCATCAGTAGCCGTGCCTTCGCCGGCTGCACCGCTCTCACTGCCGTCACCATCCTCGCCGATGAGCCGCCGTTCCTCGCCACCGACGCTTTCGCCGGCGTCCCCCTTCCACCCGTCTGCCGTTTCATCTGCCCCGAAACAAGCCTCAATGCCTACCGCGATGACGCCGATTGGGAGACGTATTTCCCTGACTATGACATCGACTACCGTATCGAAAGCGACAATACAGTCACCGTCACTGCACTCAACCCTCGCCGCTTCGTTTCCGCCGCTTCTGCCAATACCGTAGTCATCCCCGATACTGTCCTGCACCAAGGTATCCGCTATCCCATCGCCGCTATCACTGCCAATGCCTTCAAGGGCTGTTTCGCCCTACAGTCTCTCAACCTCACCTCCCTCACTCCTCCCACCCTTGCATCCGGCGCCTTCGCCGACCTTCCCGAAACCTGTACCATCAACTGCCCTAACAATGCTCGTGCCGCTTACACCGCCATCTCCCAATGGCTACCCTTCTTCCCCCCTGTCTACACCATCCGTTTCAGAACCTTTACAGCCAACGGTATGCGTCAAGCTCGCGTTATTGCTCCTAACGATACTGCCCCTGACTGGGATGCCACCCGCCTCAATATCCCCGACATCATCTACGCCAATGCCGGACGCTCCTATTCTATCACAACCATCGAATCTGAGGCCTTCTCCGAATGTACCGCCCTGACCACCCTCACCCTTCCCGCTACCCTGAAAACCATCGGCGACCGCGCTTTTGCCGGCTGTACCGACCTTGCTGCCGTCACTATCCTCGCCAGTGCACCGCCATCCCTCGCCTCCGACGCTTTCGCCCCCGTTTCCCTCCCACCCGTCAGCCGTTTCATCTGCCCCGAAGCAAGCCTCAACACCTACCGTACTAACGCCGTTTGGGAGACGTACTTCCCTGACTATGACATCGATTACCGTATCGAAAGTAACAATACAGTCACTGTCACCGCACTCAACCCTCGCCGCTTCGCTTCCGCCACTTCCGCCAACACCGTCGTCATCCCCGATACTGTCCTGCACCAAGGTGTCCTCTATCCCGTCGCCGCTATCACTGCCGATGCCTTCAAGGGCTGTATCGCCCTCAAATCTCTCAAACTCACCTCACTCACTCCCCCCACCCTTGCATCCGGCGCCTTCGCAGACCTTCCCGAAACCTGTACCATCACCTGCCCCAACAATGCTCGTGCCGCTTACACGGCCATCCCCCAATGGATTCCTTTCTTTCCTCCTGTCTATACCATCCGTTACAGTACCTTTATCGCCCTTGACGGAACACGTCAAGCTCGCGTTATTGCTCCTAACGATACTGCCCCTGACTGGGATGCCGTCCACCTCAATATCCCCGACATCATCTACGCCAATGCCGGACGCTCCTATTCCGTCACTGCCATCGAATCTGCGGTTTTCGCCGGTTATAGTACCCTTAAGACCCTCTCCCTTCCCGCTACCCTGAAAACCATCGGCGACCGCGCTTTTGCCGGTTGTACCGACCTTACTGCCGTCACCATCCTCGCCGATGAGCCGCCATCCCTCGCCCCCGACGCTTTCGCCGACGTTCCCCTCCCACCCGCCTGCTGCTTCATTTGCTCCGAAACAAGCCTCAGCACCTACCGTACTAACACCGTTTGGGGGAAGTACTTCCCCGATTATGACATCGCCTACCGCATTGAACAGGACAATACCGCCACCGTCATCGCTCCCAACCCCCGACGGTTCAAGCCCTCCTCCTCTGTTACGGCTGTGCAGATACCTGCCACCGTCTTGCACCAGGGTATCCCCTACCCTGTCACCGCCATCGGTAACCGCGCCTTTGCCGGCTGTACCGTTCTGACCTCATTCACCCTCCTTGCCGACGAACCGCCGTCCCTTGCCAACGATGCTTTCGACGGCCTGTTTCAACCTATCGCTTTCTCCTGCCCCGAAGACGCCATCGAAACCTATCGCAACGATCCCGACTGGAAGGTTTACTTCCCTACTTACGATGTCGCCTACCGGATACCCACTAAGGCAGATGGCCACACCCTCGAAGATTACGTTATTGTCACCGGTCCCAATCCTGCGAAGTTTCCCACTTCCGCAACCGTTACTGCTGTCACCATACCGGCGACCGTCCAGCACAACGGTGTCATTTACCCGGTAAGCGTTATCGCATCCGGAGCTTTCGCCGATTATCCTCTCCTCGCCACCATCACCCTCCAATGTACCGACCCGCCCCTACTTGATAACGGCGCTTTTGACGGAGTATCCGAATCCTGTACCTTTTCCTGCCCTGATGATGCCTTGCCGGCCTACACCGCCACCGCCGCATGGATTCCCTACTTCCCTCCCGTCTACGACATCGCTTTCCGCATCGAAAACGCCCAAGCCATCGTCACCGGATTCAATACGGCAATATCCGCACGAAACGCCGAACTTACCTTTCCCGCAACCGTTTACGCCAACGCCGGACGACTCTACCCCGTCACCGCCATCAACGCTGATGCTTTCAAAAGAAGTTCCACCCTCCGTACTGTCACCATTCCCGATCATATCTCCCGTATCGGCGATGCCGCCTTTGCCGAATGTACTATGCTCACTGCTGTCACCTTACTCTCCAACATTCCGCCCACACTCGGCAACGGCGTTTTTGACAACATTTCAAGCAATTGTACTTTCACTTGTCCCGAAGCAGCGTATACCAACTATACCGTTATCCCCGCGTGGGAACCTTTCTTTCCGCCCGCTTACAGTATCCTTTTTGACATCAGAAACGGACAAGCTGTCGTCACCGCCCTAAATACGGAAAGCTACTACGAATGGGACGCCGACCTTATCATCCCCTCCAGCGTCTATAGCGCCGGATATACTATCCCCGTCACCTCTATCGCTCCTGATGCTTTCACGGGAAATCTGCTCCTCCATTCCGTCACTATCCCCGCAACCGTCACCGATATTGGATCCCGGGCTTTCGCTGCCTGCACAGGCTTGTCCGCCGTCACCCTCCTCCGGACCATCCCCCCCGTTCTCGGCAAGGATGCTTTTGACGCACTATCCGAAAACTGCCTTTTTACCTGCCCTTTGGGTACCTTCGATGCTTACACGGCTATCCCCGCATGGGAACCTTTCTTTCCCCCCACCTTTAGCTTCCTTTTCCGCATCGAAAACGAACAGGCTGTCGTCACCGCACCCAACTCCATGCACCCTTTATGGGCTTCCGATATCATTGATAATTACACCCTCCCCGCCGCCGTTTACTATAATGCAGGCCGTACATATCCCATCACTGCCATCGCCCCTGACGCATTCAGAGGCTGTACTTCCATCCAACACCTCACACTCCCCGCCTCCATCAGCGTAATCGGAGAGAGTGCTTTTGCCGGATGTACTGCCATCGAATCCGTTTCCCTCCTTTCCATCGCCCCCCCTCTGCTCGGTGACAAAGCTTTCATAGACACCCCGCCCACCTCCGTTTTCACCTGCCCCGACGCCTCGCTCACCCTGTATCAAAACGACCCTTCGTGGTGGCCATTCTTCTTGTCCTATATCTATGATGTCACTTTCCGCATCGAAAACGACTACGCTTTCGTCACCGGAGCCAACTTAAAAAGTACGCACTATGCCGATGGACAGGTCGTTATCCCCGATAGCGTGGAAGTGCGTTACCTCGGGACCTATCCCATTGCCCTCATTGCCCCCTATGCCTTTGCAGGACAGCAGACCTTAAAAGATATCACCATCGCCGCCTCGGTCACCGTCATCGGTCACGGCGCTTTTTCCGACTGTTCCGCACTGACGAAAATACGTCTGCTTGCCGACACTCCCCCACTCCACGGATCCGACGCTTTTACCGGTATCTCACAGACTGCTGTCTTTTTTTGTCCCGAGACGGCCTTTAACGCCTATATCAATGACCCCCAATGGTCTCCTTATTTCACGTTCTCCGATGCCCTCGCCCCGATAACTGTCGGCGAAACGGAAGAAGGATGTGTCCGTCTTTACGACCTCCGCGGAAAGCTGCTCTATCAAGGCCCTGCGGCCACAATCCCCACCCCTATCCACGGCCTGTACATCCTTGACACCCCCACGTCCACCCGCAAAATCAGACGCTAACCAATCTCAGAGTGAACGAAGATATTGCGTGAGGGACTGTATTTCCTTTGGTGTGATCGCAGGGCGAAGCGTTTCGATACCATGGCGGTGGATGGTGAAGATGCTCTCTATTGTGGGAGCGCGGCCATCGAAGAGGTAAGGTGCTGTACGCCACAACTCCCGAAGCGTAGGGGTATCGAACCCCTGAACCGGTTCTTCAGGGTAACCGAAAGGGTAAGGCCGACAGTCTGTGTAGTATGGGCCGTTATGGCAGTCGGCGCACCGGGCGCGCACAAAGATTTTGCGCCCTGCCTTGGCCTGCCGACTCAGGCGACCGGCATCAAGCAGGGAGGGAGAAACGACAGGCCGCAGGCCGGACAGGTAAGCCGCGACAGTGTCGATGACAGGTTCGCCGGGATCAGTGAATTGTATATGGGTGAAACCTGCGCGAACGGCATCCCGCATGGTTGCCCGAACGCCGGTTATCATGTTGGGTGGCGTAACATGGGAGAAGAGGAGCGATTTGGTGTTTTTGGGGTTTCCGACACCATCGTTGGTAAGATCCCAATTGAGGCCGTCGACTCTGGCTCCTGCAGGGTGACAGGCGTTGCAGCTCTGCCAGTGTCCGGCGCAGTGCGTAGCGTCGTTGAAATGCCGCTCACCGGCTTGTTCGACCGTTTCACGGCGTTGAGGATTAAGGCAGATAGCAGAAAGATGGCCTGTGGGGATGTGAAAGGTGTTGAGATGGTCGGAAAAATAAGTGGTGATGAGTAAACGGTCTTCGGTAAGCGCCATTGTGCGTGGGCTATTACCTGTGAGCGCCATGCGCCGGCGCAGAGAAGGCGGCAGGAAACGCTGTTCGACGGCGGAAACGGCATCCCGTAAGTAACGGTGAAGGGCAAGCCTGTCGATAATGGAAATATCGTGCGTACCGGAATGGGTGATGTACAGCCGTTCTCGGTCGGCGGCAATCCCCCAAGGAGCAGGCGCACCCCGTTCAGCCTCGTCAAGAGGGACGGTAGCCGTTAGGGAGAGGTTTTTTGCGTCAATGACGGCAAGAGCGGCCGTATTCATCCACCCTTGATGAAGTTGTGTGGCAGGAAGCCCGAAATGCCCGATGTTGTGGGTAACGTAAACGAAGTCCCCGTCGGGTGACGGGCAGATACCCCGCAGAGCATTGGCGCCGTTGGCGAGCATGATATGCCGGACGACCTGAAAGGAATTGATGTCGATGACCGTAACGGCAGCGGCGACCGTATCGGCCGTAGCAGGAATGACAGGCAACAGGTTGGCGACGAAGAGATAACGTCCCGGAGAGGGTATACAGACAGCAACAGGTTCGCGGAGCACAGCGACACATCGACGGACACCTCTCTTGGCGATGGATACTTCGGACACGGTACCGTCATAACGGTTACAGACGTAGACACAGTTTCCCGCTGCTACGGGTGCGCAAGCCCCACGGCCGGTATACGTTTCCCACAGCGTGGCGCCGGTGGTGGAGGATATCGCCGAGAGCGTGCCGTTGCCATAGGCCGTGGTGACATATATGCGTGAAGCATCGGACGAAAGGGCAAGACCTGTCGGCGATCCTGCAAGGGCTATTCCCCGTAGCGCTTCGGAGGATACGCCAAGGGAATGCAAAGGATAGACAGCAATGCGGGGCGTAGGCGACTGAACGGCGACAAACACCTCATCGGTAACAGAAGAAACTACCACACCCGTCGGATACATAGGTGCACCCGACACCCCTTCGCCCAATTGCGCCCCAACCGACACGACAGGATGTAAAGCGAGTAACAGCAATGGGAGAACGAGGAAAAGCTTACCAAGTTTTTTCATAATACGGGCAAATGTACAGAAAAAACGCAACCATTCCATTACCTTTGTCGGTCGATATGGATGACTATGTTGTTTCGGCGCGAAAATACAGGCCGGGGACGTTCGCAAGCGTTATCGGCCAACGAGGATTGACGGCGACGTTGAAAAACGCCATCGCCGGTAATAAGCTTGCGCACGCTTATTTGTTTTGCGGACCGCGGGGCGTAGGGAAAACTTCTTGTGCACGTATCTTCGCCAAGACCATCAATTGCCTCACACCGAGAGGCGACGGAGAAGCTTGCGGCGAATGTGAATCCTGTCAGGCCTTCGACGAACAGCGTTCGCTTAACATCCACGAGCTGGATGCGGCGTCGAACAACTCGGTGGACGACATCAGGATGCTCACCGAGCAGGTGCGTATACCGCCGCCGTTGGGACGTTATAAGGTCTTCATCATTGATGAGGTACACATGCTGAGTCAGCAGGCTTTCAACGCCTTTCTCAAGACGTTGGAAGAGCCGCCCAAACATGCCGTCTTTGTCTTGGCTACGACGGAAAAACATAAGGTCATCCCCACCATCCTCTCGCGTTGCCAGATATACGACTTCGGGCGGATATCTATCGGAGATATGGTAGACCACCTCCATCGGGTTGCAGAGGCCGAAGGCGTGCAAGCCGAACCGGAAGCGCTTAACGTGATTGCGCAGAAAGCGGACGGCGGGATGCGGGATGCGTTATCGATATTCGATCAGGCGGTGAGTTATACGCAGGGGAAGGTGACCTATCAAGCGGTGATAGAGAACCTGAACGTGCTGGACTATGACTACTTCTTCCGCCTGACCGACAGTATTCTGGCCGGCGATACAGGAGGCGTCCTGTTGTTATTGGATGAAATCCTGCGGGCAGGATTTGAAGGGCAGCACGTGATGGGTGGATTGGCAGGGCATTTCCGCGATTTGTTGGTATGCCGCGATGCACGGACGGCAGACCTCTTCGAAGTTGGCGCCTCTATCCGTGAGCGCTACGTAGCGATGGCCGGAAATTGTACGGAACAGTTTCTGCTGCGCGCCTTGGGCTTGGCCAACGACTGTGACATGAATTACCGAACGAGCCGCAATAAACGGTTGCTGTTGGAATTGACACTCTTACGCCTCTGTGAACTGACGGCTCAACCGGTGGCCGATGAAGCGCCGCCGCCCGCCGTCCACACAAAAGCGGCCGACGTCACGCCGAAGACGACTCCGCAAGAAACGGCGAAGCCGGCGCCTTTGGGGATACCCGTCGTCCCCGTAATACCGAAGAAAAAGATAGATGCTCCGATAACCACGTCGCTCGGGAGGGCGGCGCAGGCGGGGGAGTCCGATGAAGGGGGAAAAGTACAGTCGCATTTTACGGAAGTGGTGAAAGTGGGGGCGGCACCTGATCCGGAGGCTGTGCGGCCACCGGCTACAGGAGAAGAGAAGTATGTCTGGCTACGCGAAAAAAATCCCCTCGTAGACAAACTGCGCGAAGAACTGAACTTGACGATAGAATGACCGTAACATAGGGTGGCCTTAATGGAAAAGTATGTAGTTTTGTCGTCCCAATTTTAGGGATTTAAGGAAAGGTATGCGATGGTCAGGATTCATGTAAACGGAGAAGAACAGGAGATAACGGCGCCGATAACGCTGGCTGAGTTGATGCAGATAAACAAAGTGGTGCAGCCCGATATGCTTTCTATCCAATTGAACGGAGAGTTTGTGGACAGGAACGTCTACGGAACGACGGAAATAAAGGATGGAGACGAGATAGATTTCCTGTATTTCATGGGAGGAGGGCGCTAACGATGGCAATGGACTTTACTGCTGAGCAGATAGAACGTTACAGCCGGCATATCCTCCTCGCCGATGTAGGTGTGGAAGGGCAGGAACGTATCAGTCGGGGACGCATACTGGTGGTCGGAGCCGGCGGCTTGGGTTCTCCTGTGCTGCTGTATTTGGCAGCGGCCGGAGTGGGTACCATCGGCGTGATTGACGGCGATGTGGTAGACCTGAGCAACCTACAACGGCAGGTGATACATGCGACGCCCTCCGTAGGACGTCCCAAAGTTCTTTCTGCCAAAGAGGCGATGGAACGGCTGAACCCCGATGTAAAGGTCGTCGCCTATCACGAGTTATTCACGGCGGAGAACGCTTTTGACATCATCAGGGACTATGACTTCATCGTGGATGGAACTGACTCCTTTCCGGTGAAGTTCCTCATCAACGATGCCTGTGTGATGGCAAAGAAACCGTTTTCCCACGGAGGTATCCTGCGCTTCGAAGGGCAGACGCTCACTCACGTGCCCGGGACGGCATGTTACCGTTGCGTTTTCCATGGGCCGCCCCCCCCCAATGCCGTACCTACCTGTTCACAGGCCGGTGTTTTGGGTGCTATCGCCGGCATGTTAGGGACGATACAGGCCGCTGAAGCGTTGAAGTTCCTCACCGGCGCAGGCGAACTGCTGACAGACCGCCTGCTGACTTTCAATGCCAAGACGATGAACTTCCGAACCGTTGGGGTCAAACGTAGCAGACGCTGTCCCGTATGCGGCGATAACCCGACGGTGACGGAATTGGTAGAGGCCGAAGGGACGGTTTGCGAACTGAAAAGGAAGTAGGGATAATGGAAAGGAACGAGGGGACGGCCTTGGAAGAGGCCATCGACGTCCTGATAGCGGACGCCTCACATGAGGTGTATGTAGACACCATCCTGAGAACCATAGCCGATGCCGCGAAAGTGAGAGGAACGGAAATCGCCAGCCGAAGCCGTGACTACGTTGCCCAGAAGATGAAAGAAGGCAAAGCTATTCTGGCACTCTGCGGAGATGAGTTCGCCGGTTTCAGTTACATCGAATCTTGGGGTAACAGGGAATATGTCGCTACATCCGGACTGATAGTCCCCGAAAAGTTCCGTCGTCATGGCGTATCCCGACGCATCAAGTATGCCTCCTTTGCTTTGGCACGGCAACGATGGCCGCAAGCCAAGCTTTTCAGTCTTACCTCTGGTGCAGCCGTCATGCGGATGAACACCGAGTTAGGCTATCGTCCCGTGACCTTTGCCGAGCTGACCAACGATGAAGCTTTCTGGCGCGGTTGTGAAGGTTGCGTGAACCACGATATCCTCCTCCGCACCGAACGACACTACTGTATCTGTACCGCTATGCTCTTCGACCCTGCCATAGACGAAGAGCGACAACAAGCCCTCCGCAACATCCGTATCCCCTCCTCCTCGAAGTAACTCCGGACTCTTATCCCGTTCTTCATCTTCACCGCCATTCACATCCTTCCTTTCTTTTCCTATTTCCACACAGACATCCATCCTCCCTCCCTCCCCCTTCACTATCTATAGCCTCCGCAATTCTTGCCGACATCTAAAGATACGCATCTGCGAACACCTCAGAATCTCACGGTCAGGAACAATCCAACAATATGGTGCTATAGCTTGCCGGTGTAAAAATATCTTCCTACCTTTGAGGTGAATATACGTCCTTTATAATAAACGTAATCCTGCGCTACCTCTTAGTAGAGTTTTAGAAAGATTTGGGAGTATGTTTTTTTCAAGATTGGCAAGAGGATATTAATACATCACAATGAAGAAAAAAGTAGTTCTGGCTTTCAGCGGAGGATTGGACACATCCTTCTGCGCCATGTACCTCTCGCAAGAGAAAGGT
>JAITAD010000026.1 GCA_031284275.1 Tannerellaceae bacterium | reverse complement strand
CGGGATATTTTCTACGAAGGGATACGGATGATTAAGGATGATGCGATGCTCTCGGGGATAGAGGCTGCGGGGGTGACAGGGGACGTGGGGCTTATCCACGGAATAGCGTTCATCGGACAACATACCCTCGGACGCAGTTCACGTTCCAATCCGGTGACGTACACGGGGGCTTACGACGAGATCCGCCAACTTTATGCCGATGAGCAACTGTCGCGACAGATGGGTTATCCTGCAGCAGCTTTTTCGTTCAACAAAGAAGGGGGGCGTTGCGAAGCGTGTAAGGGGGAAGGGCACATCACGGTGGAGATGCAGTTTATGGCTGACATCGAGATCGAGTGCGAGGCTTGCAAAGGGCGGCGTTTCCGTAAGGAGATTCTTGAGGTATGCTACCGCGGGGTGAACGTGGCGGATCTGCTGGATATGTCCGTAGATGAGGCTATCGACTTTTTTGCTGCGGTGAACGGGCAACAGGAGCAAAAGATTATCCGCCGGCTGATGCCGTTGCGTAGCGTGGGGTTGGGGTACATCCGTCTGGGGCAGACGTCTTCGTCGCTGTCGGGGGGTGAGAATCAGCGGATGAAACTGGCATCGTACCTGACGCAGGAACGTCCGCAGCCGATGCTTTTCGTCTTCGACGAGCCGACGACCGGCCTCCATTTTCACGACATCAAGACACTGCTCGGCGCCTTCGACGCCCTCATCGGGCGCGGCCATACCTTAGTGGTAGTAGAGCATAACCTTGAAGTGATCAAGTGCGCCGACTGGCTCATCGACTTGGGGCCGGAGGGAGGGGAGGCCGGAGGACATCTCGTCTGTGTGGGGACACCGGAGGAAGTGGCTGCCTGTAAAACCTCATACACAGGGCAATTCTTGCGGGGAAAGAAGATTTTATAGTAATTTGTGTGTTTTTATAGGGGAGGGGTATAAACAGGACAAGCTTTTTACCTTTGCGGCAGCTTGGAAAAAGGGCGCTTGTCCGGTAATCAAAAACCTTTTGCAAAGCGGCTTCCAAGAGATAAGGCCGGTTTTCTCCATCGGAGAGCCGACCTTTTTCGTTCTGACCGGAGGAAGCTTAACAGGATTGTAACATGGCTGTCGGGGGGGCGTAACAGAGGGGGGATACTTTCGCTGCCGGAAACAGAGGTACTGTTTCGGGTTCACATCATTAAAAGCAAAAAGGATTATGGAAACAGGTTTAGGTTACAAGGTTAAGGGATTGTTCTTTGCGGCGGCGCTGACAGGTTTTCTCGGGGCAGCTTCCCCTGTGCAAGGGCAACGTATCAAGGGTTCGGATACGATGCTGCCACTTTCGCAGAAAGAGGCAGAAAGCTTCATGAAGAAAAATCCTTCGGCAACGGTGACGGTCACCGGTGGCGGCAGTGGCGTAGGCATCTCCGCACTGGTAGAAGGGACGACGGATCTGGCGCAACTCTCCCGCAAGATCAAGTTTGATGAACGGGAAAAATTGCTTGCCGGCGGGAAACAGGTCAAGGAAGTGATAGCTGCCTACGATGCGCTTGCGGTTATTGTTCATCCTTCGAATCAGATTTCTCAACTGACAAGGGAACAGCTTGAGGGTATTTTCACAGGGAAAATCAGCAATTGGAAAGAGGTCGGCGGTGCAGACCTGAAGATTATCCCCTACTCGCGGGAAACTTCTTCGGGGACGTATGAGTTTTTCAAGGAAAGCGTTCTGAAAAACAAGAATTACGTGGCAGGAATCCTTTCGATGCCTGCAACAGGGGCGATTATCCAATCCGTGAGCCAGACGAAGGGCGCTATCGGTTATGTAGGCCTCGCCTATGTGAACAAGACGGTAAAGTCTGTTTCAGTGTCCTACGACAAGGGCAAGACATTCGTAATGCCGTCGGTGGAGAATGCCAAGAACGAGACTTATCCTATTGTACGGCCACTGTATTACTACTATACGGCGGATGCCGAAAGCCGCGTCAAGACATTCATTGACTATGTGCTCTCCTCAGCAGGCCAAGCCATAGTAGCAGAGACGGGTTTCATTACGGTACAGTAAGGTGTCGATGAAAAAAATCCGCCATTTCGTTGAGGCTATCGTCGAGGGCCTGTTCAGACTCTCGGGTAGCCTCACGAGTCTGGTCATTGTGCTGATCGTGGTATTCCTCTTCAAAGAGGGGTCGGGGCTGTTCAACAGTTCGTCGGTAGAGAGTGGTTATGTATTGTGCGTCCATCCTGCCAATCCCATCGATCGGCTTTCTCCGTCGGAGGTGAAACGTGTCTTCGACTCGGATATCACCGACTGGGAAGAGATAGGGGGGCGCAAAGGCGAGATACGCCTATTCCGCTTTGACGAAGTTTTTTCGCTCTATTCGGAAGAGGAATTGGGTGGAGAGACATACCGCCTCCTGCCGGAAAAGTTGGCAGAAGTGGTGGCTTCCGACAGCACAATCATCGCTTTCCTGCCCGAACGTTACCTGACGATGGCAAACGACCCGCGCATCAAGCGGCTTGAGAGCGCTACGATAGGTGTTATAGACTTCTTCAACGGTCGAGAATGGCTTCCGACGGCCACACCGGCGCCTCTCTTCGGCGTGCTGCCGCTGATAGCGGGAACACTTTGGGTGAGTCTGTTCGCCATCCTGCTGGCTTTGCCTTTCGGGTTAGGGGTGGCGATATACCTCTCCGAACTTGCGGGCGAACGCACACGCCGCACGCTCAAACCGACGATCGAACTATTGGCCGGTATTCCCTCGGTAGTATACGGTTTCTTCGGTCTGGTGGCATTGGTGCCGCTCATCCAATCAACATTGAATCTACCGGTGGGCGAGACGGCGTTGGCCGGAGCGCTCGTGCTGGCTATCATGGCCTTGCCGACCATCATCACCATTGCAGAGGATGCGCTCCGAAACATTCCCAACACCATGCGGGAATCAAGCCTGGCCTTAGGCGCCAGCCGGTGGCAGACGATCTATCGAGTGATCGTTCCCTGTGCGGCGTCGGGCATTACGGCAGCCGTGGTGTTGGGTATCGGCCGAGCTGTGGGCGAAACGATGGCAGTACTGATGGTGACAGGTAATGCAGCGGTGATGCCTCATTCGCTTTTCGAAGCTGTCCGTACCATTCCTGCGACAATAGCCGCCGAGTTGGGAGAAGCCCCTTCGGGCGGGGCGCACTATCAGGCGCTCTTTATGTTGGGCTGTATCCTTTTTATCCTGACAATGCTCATCAGTATTTCGGCGGAGTTCATCACCAAGAAGCAACACCACAAAGGCATCTGATATGGACAAGAATACAAGTCAAAACATTGCCTTCGTCTGCCTTCGGGGCTTAGGAGTTATCGTGGTGGGCATCCTGCTGTGGATACTCGGATTCATCGTTTACAACGGCATCGGCGTGCTGAGTTGGGCGTTTCTCACCGAAGCGCCTTCGGACGGGATGACGTCGGGGGGTATCTTCCCCGCTATCGTCGGGACGTTATGCCTTGTTGCGGGGAGTATCCTCTTCGCTTTTCCTTTCGGGCTGATGTCGGGGATATACATCAACGAATATGCAGGCAACGGCCGCATCGTACGCTTCGTACGGGTGATGACGAACAACTTGGGGAGTATCCCGTCTATCGTGTTCGGCCTCTTCGGGATGTCGCTCTTTGTGAACACGCTCAAGTTCGGAGATTCCATTCTCGCCGGCTCGCTAACGTTAGGCTTACTGATCCTGCCGCTTATTATCCGGACGACGGAGGAAGCGCTCAAAGCTATCCCCGACGGTTATCGCACAGGAAGCCTCGCTCTTGGGGCGTCGAAGGTACAGAGCATTTTCCGTATCATCCTGCCGATGGCGTTTCCCAACATCATCACGGGACTTATCCTCTCCATCGGTCGCGTATCGGGCGAAACAGCGCCTATCCTCTTCACCGTGGCGGCTTACTTCCTGCCCAAGCTGCCTTCGGGGATATTCGATCAGGTAATGGCGTTACCTTATCACCTGTACGTGATTGCGACCTCAGGAACGGATATCACGGCATCGCGTCCGGTGGCTTACGGCACGGCATTAGTGCTCATCATCATGGTGTTTATCATCAACCTTTCGGCCACATGCCTCCGTCGCTATTTCGGCAATAAAGTAAAAACACATTAAACAAATATGGAAAACTCTCAAACGGGGAAGATAGTCAAACGTGAGACCGAAGTACCCGATTACGTGACCAATCCTCCTCCCATGGACTCGCCTTATGCAGTGGAAGCAGAACATGTCGATTTCTTCTACGGCTCTTTCCAAGCGTTGAAAGATATCTCGATGAAGATATCCAGACACTCCGTAACGGCGTTTATCGGCCCTTCAGGATGCGGAAAATCAACATTCCTGCGGCTTTTCAACCGCATGAACGACCTTGTGGAGGGTTCTCGCCTCAAGGGGCACTGCATGGTAGACGGCGAAGACATCTATACCCGCAACGTTCGGGTTGATGAACTGCGCAAACGCGTCGGGATGGTCTTCCAGAAACCGAACCCGTTCCCGAAAAGTATCTTCGAGAACGTTGCCTACGGCCTGCGTGTCAATGACATGGGCGGCCACAGCTTCATTCGGCAGCGCGTCGAGGAATCGCTCGTAGCCGCCGCCCTCTGGGATGAGGTCAAGGACAAGCTTCACCAGTCGGCTTTCGCCTTGTCAGGCGGTCAGCAGCAACGGTTGTGCATCGCCCGTGCGTTGGCGGTGTCGCCTGCAGTACTGCTGATGGACGAACCGGCTTCGGCACTCGACCCTATCTCAACCTCGAAAATTGAAGACCTTATCTACACGCTCAAACGGGACTATACCATCGTCATCGTCACCCATAACATGCAGCAGGCAGCGCGGGTGAGCGACGCTACGGGGTTCTTCATGCTCGGAGAACTGATTGAGTTCGGTCCGACCAAGAAAATCTTCACCAATCCGGAGAAGGAACAGACACAGAGCTATATCACAGGACGTTTCGGTTGATGTTTGTCCGAAGTTCTGCAGATACAGCAAAATAATCATCGTAACAAAAGAATCTTATGAAACATGCTGAAAAAGAAATGCAGCAGCTCAAAGAAGAGGTTAGCCGCATGTGGAAACTTGTCCTCTCGCAACTCGAAAAAGCCAAGCTGGCGTTCCTCACGGGAGACGTGGCGTTGGCACAGGAGATTGTGAGTCGGGAGAAACGGGTCGATGCCTACGAGATAAAGATAGACAGCGATTGCGAAAACTATATCGCCCTCTTCAATCCAGTGGCCGTAGACCTGCGGCTGGTACTGTCACTCATCAAAATCAGTATCACGCTGGAACGTATCGGGGACTTTTGCGAAGGTATCGCCCGCCATGTAGCCGACGAGGACTGTAACGGCCTGCCGCCGGAACTGTTGGAGGAGTTGCGGATGGAGTTTCTCTTCGATACGCTGTATTCCATGCTGTCGGACTGCTTTGCTGCCCTCGAAGAGGAGGATACCTCCAAGGCCGGCGCCATCCTGATGAGGGATAACGATATCGACCGTATCTACCGTGGCGCTCTGGATATCCTCACCGACCACGTACAGCGTCGTCCCGACCTGATTCGGTGCGGCCTGCGGACAATCCTGCTCATTCGCAAACTGGAACGTATCGGCGACCATTGCAGCAATATCGTCGAAGAAATCGTTTTCTATGTGGATGCGAAAGTACTCAAACACCCACACGCAAGATAGGTATCAGGCTCAAAGGCGGAAAGGCCGGCTCTTGGGATAAGAGCCGGCTTTTCTTTTTCGGAGAACCGGAAATTACCACTGTTTGTCCGGACGGTGGGAGCGGGATTGAGATTCCTGACGGAGACGACGGACTTTCTCCTGCGTATCCTTCTCGTCTTGCAGGAAGGCATCAAGTATCTGTTGGGCGTTTTCGGGACTCATTCGGGATTCGGAACCTTGCGCTTGCTGCTCCTGTTGCTGCTCTTGCTGTTGTTGCTGTTGTTGGTCTTGCTGGCTTTGCTGTTGCTGCCGGTCTTGCTGCTGTTGTTGGTCTTGTTGATCTTGGTCTTGCTGTTGGTCGTCCTGATTTTGAGATTGCGCCTGTTGGGCTTGGAGGAGACGTTGGGCAAGGGCGAGGTTGTAGCGGGTCTCATCATCGGCGGGGTTGTAACGGAGTGAGCGCCGATAAGCAAGAACGCTTTGGAGATAATCTTTCTGCTGCATGAAGGCGTTGCCGAGATTATGGTGAGCCTCGGCAAGACGTTGGCGGATGGCGGGATCTTTGGTGTCGGGGTTCGCCGTCTGCCCGACGGCAATACGGTACTGCTCGGCCGCTTCGGGGTATTTGCCCTGCCGGTAGAGCGCATTGGCAAGGTCGTAGGCGCCTTCGACGGAATAGTTGTTCTCGGCAAGGGCTTTACGATAAGCTATCTCGGCTTCGGTATACTGCTCATCGTTATAGTGTTTATTACCTTGCCTGACATGTTGCCGCTCGGCCTTCTGCGCCCCGACGGCGGCGGGCAGGAAAAGCAGCAGCAAGGCGGCGGTATGCGGGTTGAAGTGGAAGAGTTTGACCTTTTGGAAGATCCTACTCTTACGACTGATACAGAGGAACTCCAGAATGAGGAGAACGAGGGCGCTCCAAGCGAAAAAAGGGAACTGCTCGTCGTATTCCGACCATGTCTTGCTCTCCATCTCCGACTTGTGCATCTTGTCCAACTCCTGTCGCAAGGTACGCAGGGCGCTGTTGGTGTTATCCGCACGGACGTAGATACCGCTTCCTGCAAAGGCTATCTCGTTACACATCTGTTCGTTCATTTGCGTGACTACGACGTTTCCGGCGTTGTCTTTCATGAAACCGGCGCCATCAAGACGTGGGATGGGAGCGCCTTGTGGGTTACCGACGCCGACGATATGTATGCGTATGCCTTTCTCGGCGGCAGCCCGTGCGGCGCCGGTGGCATCGTCTTCGTGGTTCTCGCCGTCGGTAATGAGGATGATGGCTTTGTCGGCGGAAGGGTCGGGACTGAACGAGCGCGCAGCAAGGTTGATGGCAGCGCCGAGCGCCGTCCCCTGAGTGGACACCATAGTCGGAGAAATGGAGGGGATGAACATCTTGGCAGAGACGCGGTCGGAGGTGATGGGCAATTGCGTGAAAGCATCTCCGGCGAAGACAATCAATCCAAACTTGTCGTCGGTCAGTCCATCAGCCAATCGGGAGAGCATCTGTTTGGATTTTTCGAGGCGATTGGGAGCGATGTCTTCGGCGAGCATGGAGTTGGAAACATCCAGACAGACCATCACCTCAATCCCCTGCCGCTTGACGATTTCGAGCTTGGCGCCGAACTGGGGGCCGGCGGCAACGGTGACGGCAGCGGCGACGGCGACGAAGAGCAACCAAAACTTGAGGGCTTGCCGTTTTGGAGAATTGTCCGGCATGAGGGCACGGACGAGAGCAGGGTCACCAAAACGGCGGATGGCGCTACGCTGCCGGAAGCGGGCATAAAGAAAAAGGGCAAGAATGGCCGGCAAGGCGGCGTAGAAATAGAGACAGTCAGGATGTGCAAATCGGAACATGGTTACTTCATTGTTGTAGGTTCTGTACCCGTTGGGAGAATCGGTCAAGGCGTTCCTTGAAAAGTTCGGTAAGGATATGCAACTGCTCCTCAATGGAAAGACCGGCATTGTTGAGGATATAGGAGTCGGGAGGGGGGGCGAGCGGGCTGTCTTTGCGGGTGGAATCCATGCGGTCACGCTCAACGATATTTTGGAGGACTTCCTCGTAAGTGACTGCCAAACCTTTGTCCTGTAACTCCTTATATCGCCGCTGTGCACGTACTTCGGGGGGGGCGGTGACAAACACTTTCAATTCGGCATCGGGAATGACGACGGATCCGATATCCCGCCCGTCCATGACGACGCCTTTCCTCCGCCCGAGCGCCCGCTGTCGGGAGACCAACGCTTTTCTGACAAAAGGGATGGCGGCAACGTAACTGACCTGTGCGGCAACTTCCATAGAACGGATGTCGCTTTCGACATTGACCTCGTTGAGGTAGGTGTCGGAGAAACCCGTTTGTGGATTGAGACGGAAAAGAATGAAAGTGCGAGGAAGTACCGTGCGAAGGGCGTCTTCATTGATGACACCGTCACGAAAGACGCCACTTCGGAGGGCGTGCAGGGTGACGGCACGGTACATGGCGCCCGTATCAATGTAAGTATAGCCTATCTGACGGGCAAGGGCACGCGCCATAGTACTCTTTCCGCCCGAAGAGGGGCCGTCGATGGCGATGTTTATCTTGAAGATGGGAGGCTGTTTCATGGCGAGTCACTCTATGAAAAGTCCGTCAAGGGTGACGCTGTCTTCCTTAGGAACGGCGCTGCAGGGGTCAGCGTACTGTTCGGGGATATCGAAGGCGTCCGTTTCGTTGTAATTGACGAGCGTGGAATCGGCATATACCTTCTGTATGAAAAGCCCGTAGATGGGCAAGGCCATGTTGGCGCCCTGCCACATGGATAGGCCGTCGAAGTGGATAGAGCGGTCTTCTCCGCCAACCCAACAACCGGAAACGAGGTTGGGTGTGACGGCCATAAACCATCCGTCAGAGTGGTTCTGCGTTGTACCGGTCTTGCCTCCCATTTGGGCTTTGATGTTGTATCGGAGGCGAAGGCGGATACCGGTGCCGTGGTCTACAACGCCGCGCAACATGTGGAGCATTTTGTAAGAGGCTTCTTCGGAAAGAACTTCGCTCTTTTGCGTCCGGAAAGAGGAGACGAGGTTACCGTTGCTGTCTTCGATGCGGGTGACGTATATCGGCTCCGTACGCAACCCTTTGCCGGCGAAAGCGGTATAACCGGAGACCATTTCACTGACGGAGACGTCGGGCGTGCCAAGGGCAAGGGAAACGACAGGGTCTATGTGGTTGCGAAGGCCGAACGAATGGAGCAGGCGCACGAAAGCGCCGGTGGAGAGCTTGCTCATGAGGTAAGCGCTGACCCAATTGGAAGACTGCTGCAATCCCCAAGCCAAAGTGACCATCTCGCCGACACGTTCGGGGGAGGAATTGGCGGGGGTATAAGGACGTCCGAGGTCGTCTTTAAGATGTTGCTCAACATGCAGCATCCGGTCGCAGGGACTGAATCCTTCGAGCATAGCGAGCGAATAAAGGAAAGGTTTGATGGTTGAACCGACTTGCCGACGGCCATCGGTAATCATGTCGTACTGAAAGAAAGGATAGTCGATACCGCCAACATAAGCTTTGGCGTGCCCCGTATTGGCATCCACAGCGAGAAAAGCAGCGCGGAGGAAAGTTTTGTGGTAACGGATAGAGTCCCACGGTGACATGACGGTATCAATAACACCATTCCAACCGTAGACGCGCATCTCGACGGGTTTCCGGAAGACGGCACGTATCTCATTTTCGGAAGCGCCGGTGCGCCGCATGGCACGGTAACGGTCGGTCTGCCGCATGGCATTGGTAAGGAGGGAGTCGGCCTGAGCGGAGGATATGTCGTTGGAGAAAGGGGCGTTGGAACGGTTTTTCTTTTCGCGGAAGAAAGCAGGCTGAAGGGTAGCGCCGATGTGCTCGCGGAGGGCTTCTTCGGCGTAACGCTGCATACGGGAGTCGATGGTGGTGTAGATACGCAACCCATCGGTGTAAAGGTTGTATGGCCGTCCGTCGGACTTGAAGTTTTTGTTGCACCATCCGAAGAGGGGATTGTTTTCCCATGCAGCAGAATCTTCGCGGAAACGTTGCTGTTGCCACTCGGCGTAGCGGTGGCGCATGGGACGTTCGGCGGTGAGGACATGGCGAAGATATTCGCGGAAATAGGGGGCCGGGCCTAACTTGTGATCAGGTGCAGAGAAGTGGAGGATGAGCGGCGTGGCCTGCAAAGAGTCACATTCGGCGGCGGAGAGATGTCCGGCTTTCTGCATTTGGGTGAGTACCACGTTACGCCGTCCTCGTGTACGTTCGGCATGACGGACGGGGTTGTAATAAGAGGGATTTTTGCACATCCCGACGAGCGTGGCAGCCTCTTCGAGGGAGAGCTGCGACGGCTCCTTGTCGAAGTAGACCTGTGCGGCGGATTTGATGCCGACGGCGTTGTGGAGGAAATCGAACTTGTTGAGATAAAGGTTGATGATTTCTTCTTTGGTGTAGTTACGTTCCAACTGCACGGCGATAACCCATTCGATGGGTTTTTGGAGGAAACGGTCGTGAATGTTATCGACACGGGGAGAATAGAGCAGTTTGGCAAGTTGTTGGGTGATGGTACTCCCTCCACCGGCATTTTTCCGTGCTAACAATCCCCGAAAAACAACGGCGCGCATCAATCCCCAAGCATCGATTCCGCTATGCGTAGCAAACCGGACATCTTCAGTGGCGACGAGTGCATTGACAAGCCCGGGGGAGAGTTGGTCGTAGGTGACATAGACACGGTTGTCCATGCTGAGGGCGTAACTTCCGATGTGTTGTCCGTCGGCGGTGATAACTTGCGAAGCGAACTTGTCTATGGGGTTTTCGAGCTGCTCGACAGGCGGTACGTAGCCTATTTTGCCCTCGTTAATCGCCCAGAAAGCGACGACGGCGACGAGTAGCCCGAAACCAAACGCCCCCCACATGGCGGCGATGATGAGGCGTTGTACTTTCCCTGTGGCGTGTTTCATCGTTCGCTTGGCTCGTTTGCGCGCCAAAAGTACAAAATTATTGGACGGGTTGGGCGTACAGGTCGAAAGGGGTGGCTTCGGTGATGTCTACCAAGCAGAAACGGCCGACAGTTAAAGGACGGACTTTGCTGATGAGAACTTCGGGATCGACTTCGGGTGAGTCGAACTCGGTACGCCCGACGTAGAAATCATCTTCTTCCCTATCGACGATAACGGGCATCCGTTCGCCTATCTTGGCGGCGTTCAGTTCGGCGGCGATATCTTCCTGAATGGACATGATGTAGTCGAGGCGTTGTTGCTTGACCTCGACGGGGATGTCATCGACGTAATGTGCGGCAGCATAGGTACCCTGTTCGTGGCTGTAAGTGAAACCTCCGAGTCGTTCGAAACGCATCTCGGAGACGAAACGGGCGAGCTGCTCGACATCGTCGTCGGTTTCACCGGGGAAACCGGTCATTACGGTAGTCCTCAGATGCAGTCCGGGAACGGCCTCCCTCATGCGTACGATGAGGGAACGGGTCTCGTCGGCCGTGACCCTGCGGCGCATACGTCGCAGAACGTTGTCGCTGATATGCTGTATGGCGATATCCATGTATCGGCAGACGTTGTCACGCTCGCGCATGACACGGAGCAGGTCTTCGGGAAACTCGGCAGGATAGCCGTAATGCAGGCGTAACCATCGGACACCGGAGATGTCGGCAAGCCGTTCGACGAGGGCGGGGAGGGCGGATCGGGCATAACGGTCACGGCCGTAATAAGTCAAATCCTGTGCGATGAGCTGGAACTCCATCGCTCCCTGTTCGACGAGCTGCCGTACCTCGTTTTCAAGGGCTTCGAGGGGGACGGAACGGTGTACGCCGGTCATGGAGGGGATGGCACAATAGGCGCATCGACGGTCGCATCCTTCGCTAATCTTGATATAGGCATAATGGGCGGGAGTGGTAACGATACGGTCGAGAGCAAGGTCGTTCCGCCATGCTTTACCCAACCGTTCCAACAATTTCGGCCAGTCGAACTTGCCGTAGAACCCATCTACCTCAGGAAGTTCGGCGCTCATCTCCTCGCGGAAACGCTCGGAAAGGCATCCCATGACGTAAAGCGCTCCTATCCTGCCGCTACGCTTGGCCTCTCCGAGGGCAAGGATGGTTTCGATAGATTCTTCCTGCGCATCACCGATGAATCCACAAGTGTTCACCACGACAATCTCCCCCGTAACGCGCTTGGGGTTGTGCGCTATGCGGTAACCATGGGCAACGAACTGTCGCATCAGCCGTTCGGAATCTACCAGATTTTTTGAACAGCCTAAGGTAATGATATCTACCTTGTTTTTCCTCATTCGTTTTCAGATATCGGCGTGCGGACAAAAGGGCGGGCAAATGTACGCAAGAAAGGTTCATTGCCACGAACAAATGCTACCTTTGGCTGCCCAAAGAAAAATGGTATGGAAGAAAACTCAATCCGGATAGGTATCACGCACGGCGACGTGAATGGGGTGGGTTACGAAGTCATCCTTAAAACGATTTGCGACGAACGTATCACCGAGCTTTGCACCCCTGTCATCTACGGTTCGGCGGGAGCAATGGAGGTACACCGTAACCTGATTGCCGACTTGCCTCCCCTTTCTTTCAAAAAAATAGCCGACGCCACAGGGGTAGAAACGGGTAAGGTCAATTTTATCAATTGCGTGTCAGGCACACTGGCCATCAACCTCGGCCAACCTTCGCCGGAAGCAGGACGCGCCGCTTTCGAGTCGCTCGAAGCGGCCGTAGCCGACATCAAAGGGGGATATCTTGACGCCCTCCTGACCGCCCCTATCAACAAAGATACCATTCAGAACGAGGGTTTTCACTTTCCGGGACATACCGAATATCTCGAAAAACATTTCAAAACGGCCGGTCGGAATGCGCTCATGATCTTGATGGACGACCGACTGCGCGTCGCCCTGATGACAGGACATGTTCCATTGGCGAACGTACCGTCTCTACTCGACCAAAACGGTATCGTTTCCCGCCTGCGGGACTTCGATCGCAGCCTGCGGGAGGACTTTCGTATCGTTCGTCCGCGCATCGCCGTCCTTGCCCTCAACCCTCATGCGGGCGAACAGGGATTGCTCGGGGGGGAAGAGAAAGCCATCATTATTCCTGCCATCAAAGAAGCCGAAAAAAGCGGCCTGCTCGCTTTCGGCCCTTACCCGGCGGATGGGTTCTTCGGCTCGCGTGCCTATACGCGTTTCGACGGAGTATTGGCGATGTATCACGATCAGGGGCTTATCCCTTTCAAATCCCTCGTGATGAAAGAGGGTGTCAATTATACGGCGGGGCTGTCCATCGTTCGGACGTCGCCGGCGCACGGTACGGCATACGACATAGCGGGACGTGGTACGGCTTCGGAAGAGTCTTTCCGTCAGGCGCTCTATGCCGCTATCGATATCGTACGTAACCGCGCCGCATACCGTCAGGCGACGGCCAACCCCCTACCCTACCCCGTAGGACGCCGCTTTGAGAAAAAGTCCAAATCCAAATCTGCAGAAACGACATGAGAGGCGGCCGGATCTCCGGCCTCTGGCAGGATTGTTTTCACGACGAGAAGGCTTTCGTTCGCCTCTTTTTCCGCAAGTTATACCACTGCCGGCAGGCTTTTGTCATCGTCCGCAAAGGTCGTATCGTTTCCTCTCTGCAACTTTTACCGTACAGCATGACGGGGAGGGATGGGGAAACGCCGTTTCGTCTGGCCTATATCGCCGGCTGTTGTACGCATCCGGCCTGTCGGGGGCGGGGTTATATGCGCCGCCTGCTTAGAGAGGCTACAGGTGCGGCCAAAGAGCAAGGGTTCGACGTCGCCGCCCTGATTCCTGCCGAGCCACAGCTCTTCGCCTACTACAAGGCGGCGGACTTTACCACCGCCTATTCTTTTGGGCACACGGCTTATACCGTAACAGACTTGACGGGAGCGGACTTACCGGACAGCCGCATCCTGCGCCTTGACGGGCGTAACGCCGATCGGTTCTATCCTTTTTTTGCACGCCATTTTCGCCGGCGGGAAAACTGTATCCAACTGAACGCCTTGCAGTTTCGGGCAGCCGTAGCAGATGCTGTCCTCGACGGCGGCGGGGCTTATGTCCTGCAATCGTCAGTCGGGAGAAGGCCGACGGCATTGGTTTTTGTCACACAGCCGCCAACAACACTCGACCGGCAGACTATGTCCTGCTCGGCAGAAACGCTCTACATCAAAGAAGCCATGTCGGCAGACGAAGAATCATTACGGGTTATCATCGCCCGTCTCCTTGCGCTGTACCGCAAACCAAGTGCGATATGCCGTCTGCCGGCAAATGCTGTGGAGCAGTCGTCCTCCCTCGTCCCCTACGGTATGGCAATATCTTTGAGTGAGCGATACACAATTGATGAACAAGCGCAAGGGTACATCAATTTGATGCTTGACTGATAAGGACTACAACCGATTGAAGGAAAGGGGCGGGTCAGGAGATGATTTTGGGTTGGCAGGCGTTGACGAAGAGGATGTCACCCATATCGTGGAAAGGATAAAAGAAACGTTCCGGTTCGTGGCGTATCATCTCTT
>JAITAD010000083.1 GCA_031284275.1 Tannerellaceae bacterium | reverse complement strand
TCCGACGTTCCTCCGTCCAAGTCCAGATACAGTATGCTCACTGTCGGGTAGACCTGTTTCAAGCGTTTCTCTATCCCTTTGGCCACTATGTGGTTGGCTATGCATCCGAAGGGTTGCAGGCATACCACGCGATCCACTCCCGCACGCGCATAACAAGCCACCTCCGCCGCAATCATCCAGCCCTCTCCGAATTGATTCGCCAACGACAATATCTCTGCCGCATACTCCGCCTTAACGAATATCGACACCTGACGGCGATAGAAGCGAAAACCCTCCATCACCCGTTCTATCCGCCGCATTCGCCACGACACAAAGCGGTATAACGCCGGCGATAGGAACCTGTTCTTCAGACCACTTTTCGCCAGACCGTTGCGTACATTCTCTTCCTCATTTACAAAATATTGCAGGAAGAAATCCATCAACGGCGGCGTCACCGCCTCCAACCCTTGCGAACGCAACCACGAGGCAATATGCGCCTGTGCGAAGTTGTTATATTTTACATATATCTCGCCCACCAAGCCCACCGGCGTGAATTTCCCGTCGGAAAGCGGCAAGCCGTTAAAGGCCTCCACCGCTTCGCGCAGCAGTCCCGTCATGTCCCCTGTTCGACCGTCGGTGATCGCTTCCACCCCCTTGTTTACGTAATGCAGGAACAGCTCCCTGCACACCCCTTGCGATTTTTCCCGCACTACTGTCGCATTGAAAAGCTGCTGCAATCCGTCAGC
This sequence comes from Tannerellaceae bacterium, assembly GCA_031284275.1. The sequence continues at coordinate 20,902 of JAITAD010000083.1, read as the reverse complement.
GTAGAGCAACACCTCCAACAGCAGCAATCCTATCTTGCGTAGCGGCAGACTGAACGCCTGTCCGTTATGTATCCCTCCCGCCGCCGCTCCCGAGAGCGACAGCACCGGTACATGCGCAAAGCCCGCCGTTTTCAATGCCCCTTTGATTTGTGCGATGTAGTTCGTCGCCCGACATTGTCCCCCCGTCTGCGTCATAGCCACCACCACCTCATGCGTATCGTACTCCCCCGACTGTAACGCCCTGACGATATCCCCCGTCACCAATGTCAGCGGGTAACACACCTCATTGTGGGCAAACTTCAACCCACATTCGGCCGAAGCAGCCGTCGACGGCGGCAAGTTAACCACTTTCAGCCCCGCTACGGCTGCTACGGCCGGCAGGAAAGGCGACGCAAAATCCGAGAACCACGGCACAAGTATCGTCTTGTCCGCATCCTCCGCCTCGTACACCCGTTCATAACCTTCGTAGAAACCCTGTACAGGCGGTGAGGCGAACTTCAACGACTCTACCAGCGAGCGCAGCCGCAGCCGTATCGACCCCGGCGCCGCTATCTCGTCTATCCGCAGTACCGTATGGTTTTTCCCTGCCGCTTTGAGGATTTCCGCCGTCTCGTTCAGGAAAAACGAGTCCGGCCCGCACCCAAACGAGTTCAGTTGCACCATCTGCACATTTTCCGGATAACGCACCACCTGCATCGCCGCCTGTACCGGACGGTTCGGGAAAGCCCATTGCGAAACGAGGTCCAGCTTCGCAAAGCCATCCCCCTCCATACCGCAAAACACGTCGTCCGTAAACACATTCACCCCCAAGTCTGAAACAATCTGCCCCACCTGTTGCTGTACAAGCGGATCCGCATGATAGGGACGACCTGCCACCACGAATGCCGGCCGACCGGAGCCGACCACCCGTTCGAAATGTTCCAACTGTTCGACCGACAAAAGCCGCCGCACTGCCGACATCTCTTTCACCGCTGCCGCAAAAGCCGTCACAAAGACCCGTTTTTTCACTCCCAAACTGCGCAGGTAAGCAAATGACGTCCGCCGCAATGCCGCTTGCGAATCGAACGATATCACCGGCTTATCCAATACTATTCCCGCTTCCGTCTCCGGATCCATGCTGCTCCTCACCACCTCAGGGTAACCTGCCACCACCGGACAGTTATAACTCTCCACCGACCCCGCCGGTCCCGGCATCTCTTTCATCACCAACGGATAGCATATCCTGTCCACCCCCATCGTTTCCAATGCAAGGATATGCCCATGCACCAACTTGGCCGGAAAACATACCGTGTCCGAGGCGATGTGCGATACCCCCAAACGGTACAGACGAGGCGTCGACTCCGGCGACAATATCACATCAAAACCGCACTCCGTCAGCAGTTTATGCCAAAACGGGAACTCCTCATACATGTTCAACACCCGTGGCACCCCTATCCGTACCCGACGTTTCCCACCTTTCGCCGAATCCGATACCCCCGCAGGCGAAGCCCGATCAAAAAGCACCCTGTTTTTCCATGCGAAGGCGTTATACCCTTTCTGTACCGCCGCCGTCCCGTTATGGAACACACGTTCGCAACGGTTTCCGGCAAAGCACACGTTACCGTTCGGGAAGCGAAATCGTTGCACCGTACACCCGTTGGTACAACCTTTACAGTTTATCTCCTCCCCTGCTACCGAAGAGAAATCCGGTAACGCCTCCCGCCCATCGAAAGCTGAGGCGCACCCTGGGGCACGATAACCGTTTTTGGCAAACAACGCCGCTCCCAGCGCACCCATCAATTCCGGCCGGTCTGTCGATGACACTGTTTTCCCCGACAGCCGCTCGAAAGCCCGGTATACCGCATCGTTCCTGAACGCTCCACCCTGCAAGACTACATGATCCCCCAAATCCCTCAAGTTACCGATTTTCAGCACTTTGAAGAGACAGTTCTTCACTACCGAATAGGCCAATCCCGCCGCTATATCCCCCACAGCCGCATTTTCCCGCAACGACTGTTTTACTTTCGAGTTCATGAACACCGTGCAACGCGTCCCCAAGTCGTTCGGGTTACGCGCCATACAGGCCAGATGTACGAAATCCGCCGTAGACAATCCCAACATCGAGGCAAAGTTTTGCAGGAACGACCCGCACCCCGACGAACAAGCCTCGTTCAGTTCCACCCGCGATATCACCCCACTGCGGGCAAAGATACTCTTCATATCCTGTCCCCCCACGTCCAATACGAACGACACTTCCGGATCGATGAACTGTGCTCCCGCCAAGTGCGCCATCGTCTCCACCACGCCGTAATCCAACCCTAAGGCCGATTTTATCAGGTCTTCACCGTAACCCGTCGCCGCCGAAGACAGGAAACGGAACGATGCACCCTGGTCAGCCGCCAACCGTTGAAAACCCGCTATACCCTCCGCCGCATGTTGCAACGGAATCCCCTCGTTATCTGCATAGTAAGTGTAACGTAACGTCCCCGTTTCGTCTATCACTACCACTTTTGTTGTCGTCGACCCCGAATCCACCCCTAAGAAACATCCCATCGACTCCCCTGCCACTGGCATACGGAAAGGCAAAACCCGCACTTTGCGGCCTGCACACCACTGCGCATAGTCCTCCGCATCGGCGAAGAGCGGCTCCAATCCTCCCGACGCCGATACCGGTGCCGCAGCATTTTCCGCCAACCGTTCCGCCAATTCCCGTAGCCCCACTTTTTGAGCGCCTGCCGGTAACGACAAGGCCGCACCTTCCGCCGGCACGAAGACCCCATCCTCCGGGGCGAACAACCCATCCACACCCTCATCCAAACCAAGCAACTCCGCAAACGCACGCCGCAATGCCGGCAGAAACGTCAGCGGCCCGCCGATACACAACGCCGGCCCCTTTGCCCGATAGCCGCGCGCCAACGTCGATATGCACTGTAACGCCACAGCATGAAGCGCAGACCCCGACACATCTGCCACCGACACGTTGCGTGCCAACAAGTTCTGCACATCCGTCTTAGCAAACACCCCGCAACGCGACGCTATGGGATAGATACGCTCACAACACAACGCTTTTTCTCCCAGTTCCGTTACCGTGATGTGCATCAGCGCCGCCATCTGGTCAATGAACGCCCCTGTACCTCCCGCACAACTCCCGTTCATACGGATATCCGGCTGACGTCCATCCTCGAAGAACACCATCTTCGCATCCTCGCCACCCAAATCTATCAGCGTCCGCATTGCAGGAAAGCGGCGACGCGCCGACTTGATCGACGCCACCACCTCCTGCACGAAAGGCACCCCCTGCCGTTCCGCCACCCCCAACCCTGCCGAGCCGGTCACCGTTACCCCTGCCTGCATTGACGGGAAACGTTCCGCAACCTCCCTTAACTCTGCCGCCAACGACCCCGCTATGTCCGCCCTATGACGGCGATAACTGCGATACAACGCCTCACCCTCCGGCGATAGCGCCACCACTTTCACCGTCGTCGAGCCGGCGTCTATCCCCACCAGCAGCTCATCATCGCCCATCAGCCCCTTCCGCCACGTACACCTTTATCTTATTCATGCCGCAAAGGTTATTCTTTTTCCGCAAACACTACTAAATACCCCCCCCCCTATTTTAATCATTCTTAACCCTTTTGCTTGCGTTTTCCAGAAATACAAGCCCATCGCCCCCTTGCTCTACCGTCACCGTTCCACCCGAAGACACTTCACCGGAGAGCATCGCTTTCGACAATCCGTTCAGTACCCGACGCTGTATCACCCGTTTCACCGGACGCGCACCGAACTGCGGATCATACCCTTCCGAAGCAATGAATGCTATGGCCGAAGGCGCAAACTCCAGTTTTATCCCGTTTTCCGACACCCGACGGCACACCCCTTCCAATTGCAACCGCACGATACGTTCTATTTCTTCCGTCGTCAGTTGCGCAAAGGTAATCACCTCGTCGATGCGGTTCAGGAACTCCGGCCGCACCGTACGTCGCAGCCCCTCCCTGTCCATGTTACTCGTCATGATGATGATCGTGTTCTTGAAGTTCACCGTTCGCCCCTTGTTATCCGTCAGGCGTCCGTCGTCCAGCACTTGCAGCAGTACGTTGAACACGTCAGGATGCGCCTTTTCTATCTCATCGAAGAGCACCACCGAGTAAGGCTTCCGCCGGATGGCCTCCGTCAATTGCCCTCCTTCGTCGTAGCCCACGTAACCCGGAGGGGCGCCGATAAGCCGCGAAGCGCTGAACTTCTCCTGATATTCACTCATATCGATACGCGTCAGCATACCCTCGTCGTCGAAGAGATACGCCGCCAACGCTTTTGCCAATTCCGTTTTGCCCACGCCCGTCGTCCCCAGAAAAATAAACGAGCCGATAGGGCGACGCGGGTCCTGCAACCCTGCACGGCTGCGGCGCACGGCGTCGGACACGGCTGCTATCGCCTCTTCCTGCCCTATCACGCGCCGATGCAGCTCTTCTTCGAGATGCAGCAGCTTGTCCCGTTCGCTTTGCATCATCTTGTGTACCGGAATACCCGTCCAACGGGACACCACCTCAGCGATATCCTCCGCCTCCACCACCTCTTTGATCATCGCCTCCTGCCCCTGCAAAGCTTGCAGCTCACCCTGCAACTTCTCCATAGCCGCCTCTTTTTCCTTGATCCGCCCGTAGCGTATCTCGGCCACGCGGCCATAATCCCCCTGCCGTTCAGCCCCTTCGGCTTCGAACTTCAAACCCTCGATATCCGCCCGCAACTGTTGGATGTTACCCACCAATCCCTTTTCGCGCCGCCACTGTTCCATGTGCTTACTCTCTTCCGCACGCAAGCCGGCTATCTCCTCTTCCAGTTGAGCCAGCTTGGTGCCGCCGTCTCCTTCGCGTTTGATCGCTTCACGTTCTATTTCCAACTGTTTGAGGCGGCGGGATATTTCGTCGATAGCCTCCGGCACGGAGTCTACCTGTATCCGCAGCCGCGCAGCCGCCTCATCCATCAGGTCGATAGCTTTATCGGGCAGGAAACGGTCTGTGATATAACGCGCCGAGAGTTGTACCGCCGCTATGATGGCATCGTCCTTGATATGCACACGGTGATGCGACTCATAACGTTCTTTTAGCCCCCGCAGTATCGATATCGAATCCGCCACATCCGGTTCCTCTGTCAGCACGATTTGGAAGCGGCGTTCCAAAGCTTTGTCCTGCTCAAAATATTTCCGGTATTCTTTCAGCGTCGTTGCGCCGATAGCCCGCAGCTCTCCGCGCGCCAACGCCGGTTTAAGGATATTGGCCGCATCCATTGCCCCTTCGCCCTTACCGGCGCCTACGAGTGTATGTATCTCGTCGATGAAGAGAATAATCTCCCCATGGGAAGCCGTCACCTCGTTCACCACCGATTTGAGTCGTTCCTCAAACTCCCCTTTGTATTTCGCCCCCGCCACCAGTGCACCCATGTCCAGAGAGAAGAGACGTTTCGATTTCAAGTTCTCCGGCACATCCCCGCGAACGATACGCTGTGCCAATCCTTCCGCTATGGCTGTCTTACCTACCCCCGGTTCCCCGATAAGGATAGGGTTGTTTTTCGTCCGCCTGCTGAGGATTTGCAATACGCGGCGGATTTCGTCATCCCGCCCTATCACCGGATCCAGCTTACCTCCCTGTGCACGCCCGTTGAGATCTACGGCATATTTGCCGAGTGCGTCATAGGTATCTTCAGCCGATGCGCTCGTCACCCGCTTCCCTTTGCGCAAGGCGGATATGGCGCTTTTCAATCCCGCCTCCGTTATGCCCGCCTCTTTGAGCAGTTGAGAGCCTGCTCCTTTCGCTCGTAACAACCCTATCAACAAATGCTCTATCGAGACGAACCTGTCTTCCATCTCCCCTGCCGCTGCCGTTGCCCCTTTGAGCGCTTCTTCGCCTTCCGGCGAGAGGTACGGCTTGTCGCCGCTCGACACACGCACACCTTCCGCTATCCGACGGTCTACGCCGGCGCTCATCTTCGCACTGTCTACGCCCAACTGCTGGAATATGTAATTTATGACACTCTCCCCTGCCAAAATGACACCTTTAAGCAGATGTTCACTTCCTATCGCCTGTTGTCCTTTTTCTTCGGCTACTTCGACAGCCCGCTGTACCGCTTCCTGTCCCCGCACTGTAAATCCCCGTAAATCTACCGTTCCCATCGTTCTCTCGTATTAAGTTCTACCTTAACTCACCTATCTATGTACACGCAAAAACAATACCAACATCCATTCGCAAAATCCACCGCCGATATCTTTCTCTTTACATAAAGATATTATCTTTGCTATCGGAACTGCCGGTACGTGTTGCCGGCGCCGTACTCTCCGTCAAATGAACGTCTTATGAAAAACGAGCGACATCTTTTTTCTTCTTTCGCACTCGGGCTGCTCGCCCTCCTTTGCGCCCTGCCGTTGCAAGCCGAAGTCTCAGGGAGTTTTACCTACTCCTTCAATGATGAAGAGGGGAAGGTCTATATTACCGGATTCAATACCCCTTTTCCCGCCACCGTCACTGAGGTCACCATCCCCGCAACTATCCACCACTACGACGCCTATTATCCCGTTGCCATCGCCGATTCCGCTTTCATCAAAGCCACCTCTCTCCTAAAGGTCGAACTCCCCTCTGTTCCGCCTGACCTCGGTCAAGACGTTTTCACCTACATCCCCCAAAGCGCCAAGTTTATCTGCCCCGCAAACGCCCGACAAGCCTATACCAACTCTGCTGCATGGCGTCCTTTCTTTCCTCCCGACTATTCCATTGTGTTCCACATCGAAAATGCCCAAGCCATCGTCACCGCCCCCAATATAACATTCTCTGCTTGGGGAAGCGGCCTGTTGGAGATTCCCGACTCTGTCTACGCCAATGCCGGACGTAGATACCCCGTCACCACCATCGCCGCCGGAGCTTTCCGTTCCCGTACAAAACTCGCCAATGTCATCCTACCCGCTACCATCACCCGTATTAACGCCAACGCTTTTGCCGGGTGCAGTCGGCTTGCCACCTTCCGCATCGACGCCACCGATCCACCCACCCTCGCCGACGGCGCTTTTGCCAACATCCCCACCTCCGCCATTTTCTCCTGCCCTGATAAAACCGCCTATACCGCCTCCGCATGGCAACCGTTCTTCCCTCCCGCATACAACATCCTCTTTAGTATCGCAAATAACCAAGCCACCGTCAGCGCCCCCAACAAGGAACACCCTGATTGGAGTACCGGCAAACTCATCCTCCCTGAGGCCGTCTATCACAATGCAGGGCGGAAATATCCCATCATCGCCATCGGCGACTTCGCTTTCCGTAACCAACCCACCCTGCAAAACATCACCCTTCCATCCTCCATCACCCACATCGGCAGCGAAGCTTTCGCCGGTTGTACGAACCTCGACACCGTCCACCTCTTATCCACTCGCCCGCCCGAACTCGGCAGATCCGCTTTCGACAATATCCCCCATTCAGCCTGTTTCACTGTGCCCGACCCCGCAGCTTTCGCCGCCTATTCTGCCGTCCCCGCATGGCAACCCTATTTCCATGTCGAGTACCCTTTCACTTTCCGCATCGAACAGGATACCGCCGTCATTACCGGCCTGAACGGCGCAGCCGAAGCCGCTGACCTCACCATCCCGGCCATTGTCTACGGCGACAACTCCAACCGCCCCTACCCTGCCTCCATCATCGCCCCAAGCGCTTTCAAAGATGCCCCCATCGTCACCCTCACCTTGCCCGCCACCCTCACCCGTATCGATTCCGGCGCTTTTGCCGGATGTACCACCCTTGAGACCGTCACCACCTTTGCCCTCACTCCGCCCGTACTCGGGAAGAATGTCTTCATCGACGTCCCCCTCAACACGGTCTTCACCGCCCCCGAAACCGTCCGTAGAACCTATGAGGCAAATCCCGACTGGCAGTTGCTTTTCCTCCCGCCCCGTTACGATGTACTCTTCCGCATTGAGGGAGACAGCGCCATCGTCACCGGCCCCAATCCCGTCAGCCCCCCCTATGCCGCCGGACATGTCACCATCCCCGATGTCATTGATGTACGTTACGTCGGACGTTATCCCGTAAAGACCATTGGAAAGCTCGCTTTCGCAGGACACCTCACCCTCAATGAGGTTATTATCCCTGCCACCGTCACCGCTATCGGTGCAGGCGCTTTTGCCGGTTGCGAATCGCTCACCGACATCGTGCTGAAAGCCGACGTGCCGCCCCTCTACGGCCTCGATGCTTTCGCCGCCATCTCCAATGACGCACGTTTCACGTGTCCCGACGATGCCCTTGAAGACTACCGCCTTGACCCCGATTGGGTGCGCCACTTCCCTGTCTCCACCGCCATCCTCCCCGCCCCCTCTTTAGGCAGCGGTGAGGATATCTCTTCCCTCGGCGACACCCCCGTACGCCTCTACGATTTTCGTGGCAAATCGGTATACAGCGGCCCTGCCGACGCCATCCCTGCCGGCCGCCCTGCCGCCTGCCTCCTCATCACCCCATCCGGTACGCGCAAGATACTTCGCTAACCCTGCTGCAATCAGCATTTTTCTCATACCTTTGTCCGCAGAACAAATCAAAAACGGCATTTCATGAACCATCTGATGTTTCTCAGCAACTTGGGGACCCCCGAAATCATTATTATCGCCATCATCGTGCTGCTCCTCTTTGGCGGGAAAAAGATACCCGAACTCATGAAAGGCATCGGTAAAGGAGTGAAAAACTTCAAAGACGGTGTCAAAGGCATCGAAGAAGACATCAATTCCGACGACTCAGGGAAATAACCCCTCTTCCTTGTCCCCCTCATAAGCCGGCATGAGCGACCCCTCACCCCAACAGGAAGAGATGACCTTTTGGGACCATCTCGAAGAGCTGCGTTGGACACTTTTCCGCTCTGTCCTCGCCCTCATTGTTCTGGCCATGCTCGTCTTCGCTTTCATGCGCGGGGAGAGCGGCATCTTCGATACCGTCATTCTCGCCCCCACCAGAGGCGATTTTCTCACCTACCGCCTTTTCTGTCAAGCAGGAGGATATTTCGGCCTTGTAACCGATTTCTGCGACACCTCTTTCCATATCGACATCTTCAACATCAAGATGGCCTCGCAATTCTTCACGCACATGACCACCTCCCTGTGGATAGCCCTCCTGTTGGCATTCCCTTATCTCATGTTCGAGGTATGGCGATTCATACGTCCCGCCCTCTATGAGCACGAGCGACGCAACGTGCGCTTCGTATTCCTGTTTGGTACCGTCATGTTCTTCGCCGGATGCGCCGTCGGGTATTACACCGTCTTTCCCCTCACCCTTCGTTTTCTTGCCACCTACCAGCTCAGCGCCGATATCACCGAACAGGTTTCTTTGGAATCCTATATGGATAACTTCCTCATGCTCATCTTCATTATGGGGATAGTCTTTGAGATGCCCCTCGTCTCATGGCTACTCTCGAAGTTAGGGCTGTTACACCGCACTTTTTTCCACCGTTACCGTCGCCATGCCATCGTCGTTCTCCTCGTCGCCGCCGCTTTCATCACGCCCAGTGGAGACCCCTTCACGCTCAGCCTTGTTTTCATCCCCTTGTACCTCCTTTATGAGATAAGCGCCTTTTTTACTTCTCCGGAAACCGAAAACACATGAATTATGATCAAGATAGCACGATCCCTGCCTTTCTTCTTTCTCGCCCTCTCTCTGGCCACACAGGCGGCAGGGAAAGATATCACCTTGGAGCTGCGTAAGATTCAGACCGCTTTCTACGCTATCTCAAGTTTCTACGTCGATAGCGTAGATGACAGCAAAGTCGTCGAAGACGCCATCACCGCCATGCTCGAAAAGTTAGACCCCCACTCCACTTATGCCGACCCGGTCGAGACCAAAGACATGAACGAGTCCATGCAAGGCAACTTCGACGGTATCGGCATACAGTTCAACATGCTCACCGACACCCTTTACGTCATACAGGTCATTGCCGGAGGGCCGGCCGAAAAAGTCGGCCTTGTTGCAGGCGACCGTATCATCCTCGTCGACGACACGGTCATCGCCGGCGTCAAGATGAAGACCACCGACATCATGAAACGCCTCCGCGGCCCCAAAGGTACGCAAGTCACCGTGCAGGTACAACGCAACCGAAAGCCCGAACTCCTCGAATACCGTATCATACGCGACAAGATACCCGTCCACAGTTTGGATGCCGCCTACATGCTCGACAAGACCACCGGATACGTCAAACTTAACCGCTTTGCCGCCACTACCGCCGACGAGTTCCGCACCGCCCTCGACAAGTTAAGGAAGGAAGGCATGAAAAACCTCATCCTCGACCTTCAGGGCAATGGCGGAGGCGTCTTCGGCGCCGCCGTCAGTCTCGCCGAAGATTTTCTCGCTACCGGACAACTCATCGTCTATACCGAAGGGCGCAGCATCCCGCGCGAAGAAGTGCACGCCGGCAGCGAGGGGTGTTTCCGCAATGGACGGTTGGCCATCCTCGTCGATGAGTCTTCCGCTTCCGCCGCAGAGATACTTACCGGCGCCGTGCAGGATTGGAAGCGCGGTATCGTCGTCGGCCGCCGCACCTTCGGCAAAGGTCTCGTACAGAAACCTATCGCACTCCCGGACGGTTCCATGATACGCCTCACCGTCTCCCGCTACTATACCCCCAATGGCCGTTCCATACAGAAACCCTACGAGAGCGGGAAAGAACAGGAGTATCGGCGTGACCTCATCGAACGCTATAACCGCGGCGAGCTGATGAATGCAGACAGCATACATGGCCCGGGCGGCATCATGCCCGACTTTTTCATCCCGCTTGACACCTCCCTCTACACCGATTACCACCGCAAAATCAACGCCGCAGGACTGCTCAACCGGCTTACCATGAACTACATCGACGCCAACCGCACCTCTCTTGCCGCACGTTATCGCAACCCCAAAGTCTACCGCGAGAAATACATTGTAGACACGCTCCTCTTGGGACAACTCCTCAATCTCGCCGAAGCCGACAGCATTCCTTTCGACGCCGAGCAGTACAACCACGCCCTGCCGCTTATCACCCTGCAAATCAAAGCCCTCATCGCGCGTGACCTCTACGACACCGCCGATTACTACCGCATCATCAACGACAACAACGACAGCCTCCGCGAAGCCCTCCGCCTCATCAACAGCCCACAAGACTACGCCCGCCTCCTCGCCCCCCGCAAGGAGAAAGAGGAGGACACCGACGTGCCGACGCCATGATGTTTCTCGGCAAAAGCACAAAAAACGGCTACTCGCAAGCCCAATTTATCCTTGCCTTTTCACAACAGATCCTTCATCGCATCAGCGTATGAAGCAATCCAGAAGCGGACGCCCTTCGAGGAACGCTACCAGATGGTCTTCCCGTTTGACGGGCGCTACTCCCGCAGGCGTCCCCGTATAGATCAGGTCACCCGTTTTGAGGGTGCAGAAACGACTGACGTAGGCGATGAGCGCATCAGTAGAATGAACCATATCAGCCGTCAGTCCCTGTTGCACGTTGATACCGTTGATTTCGAGGTGAAACGCCAAGTTGTTGATGTTACCGCCCAATTCCGTGAGCGGCACGAATGTCCCCAACACCGCCGAGGCATCGAAAGCTTTCGCCATCTCCCAAGGCAACCCTTCGGCGCGGTAACGGCGGAGCAGGTCTTGGGCAGTGAAATCGATGCCCACCGTCACTTCACTGTAATAACGATGTGCAAACCGTTCCTCGATATTCTTTCCCAGCCGGTTGATTTTGACCACCACCTCCGTCTCAAAGGCCACCTCTTCGGAGAAGTCCGGCAGGAAGAACGGCCGACCGTCTCGCAAGACAGCCGTATCCGGCTTGGCGAACACCACCGGCTCATGCTTTGTCCCCTCCTCTCCGGTAGCGTTCGGGGAACGATAGTTCATTGCAGCGGCAAATATCTTCATGCTTGTCAATCGTTTCCGCAAAGGAAAGATTTTTTGCCGACAGGCGGCCGGCGGCAAGCATTTTTCCCATAAAACATTACATTTGCGCCGGCTCAAACGGACAACGCCGTGACAGTCGGGTAACATCATAACGAAACAACAGACAACACCATACGAGATGAAAGGACGTATCAAGACCAATGCACCCATCTGGAGAGAAGTGTATTCGCACGCCATGCTGCCCACCGAGCTGTCCCCGCTCGGCGAGATGTCTACCAACCTCTGGTGGGTATGGAATCACGAAGGCGCCAAGCTCTTCAGCAAACTTGACAAAGCCCTCTGGGCGGAGACTGAGGGTAATCCTGTCCTGCTACTGCAACGCCTCACTTATGGACGTATCCGTGAGATACTCGCCGACAAGGAGTTAATGAGTGAGATGAAGAAAGTCTACGCACGTTTCCGCGCCTATATCGACGAGAAGCCCGACCCCGCCAAGTCCCCCTCCGTAGCTTATTTCAGTATGGAATACGGGCTGACGAACGTGCTCCGCATCTATTCCGGCGGGCTTGGCGTTCTGGCCGGCGACTACCTCAAGGCAGCCAGTGACAGCAACATCGACCTTTGCGCCGTCGGTTTCCTCTACCGTTACGGCTATTTCACTCAGACCCTCACCATCGACGGCCAACAGGTGGCAAACTACGAGGAGCAGAACTTCCACTCCCTGCCCCTCACCCTCGTTACCGACGACCGACACCATCCGCTTTTGCTCGAAGTCCCCTATCCCGGCCGTACCGTATCGGCACATATTTGGCGCGTTGATGTCGGCAGGGTACCGCTCTATCTCATCGACACCGATATCCCCGAAAACAGTGATTGGGACCGTTCTATCACCCACCAACTCTACGGTGGCGATTGGGAGAACCGCATGAAGCAGGAATATATGCTCGGTATCGGGGGCATCCTCCTGCTCGAAAAGCTTGGCATCAGCAAGCAAGTCTACCATTGCAACGAAGGGCATGCCGCCCTTATCAACGTCCAGCGGCTGGTCAATTACGTTCGCAACGGACTTTCTTTCCGACAGGCTTTGGAACTTGTCCGCGCCTCTTCGCTTTACACCGTACACACCCCTGTGCCGGCAGGGCACGATTATTTCGACGAAGAGCTTTTCCGCCGTTACACCGGCGATTTCCCCGCCCGTCTGGGTATTTCGTGGCAAGACTTTATCGATATGGGGCGTGAAAACCCCGGATCGGGCGAGAAGTTCTCCATGAGTGTCTTCGCACTCAATACCTCGCAAGAAGCCAACGGCGTCAGTTGGTTGCACGGCAAGGTCTCACGGCGCATGTTCGCACCGCTCTGGAAAGGTTATTTTCCGGAGGAGTTACACGTCGGATACGTCACCAACGGCGTACACATGCCCACATGGGCGGCTACCGAGACCAAAAAGTTCTTCGCCGGTAAGTTTGACGATGATTTCTTCAACCACCAATCCGACCGGAAATATTGGGAAGAGATACACAACGTCCCCGACGTCGAGATATGGGAGCTGCGCAAATCCCTCAAACGCAAACTCATTCAATACATCAATACCCAGTACGGCGACAATCGCCTCACCAACCAGAGCGCTCCCGCCACCGCCATCGACGTCCATCAGGCGCTTGACGACCGCGCCCTCTTCATCGGTTTCGGACGGCGTTTCGCCACCTACAAACGCGCCCATCTCCTCTTCGAAAACCTCGACAGGCTCTCCCGTATCGTCAATAACCCCGACTATCCCGTCCGTTTCATCTACACCGGCAAGGCGCACCCTGCCGACGGCGGCGGACAGGGGCTTATCAAGTACATCGTCGAGATATCCCGGCGCCCCGAGTTCACCGGCAAGATACTCTTCCTCGAAAATTACGACATGCGACTGGCGCGCCACCTCATCGCCGGCGTCGATGTCTGGCTCAACACCCCCACCCGTCCGCTCGAAGCCTCCGGCACTTCGGGCGAAAAGGCGCTGATGAACGGCGTGCTCAACTTCTCCGTCCTTGACGGATGGTGGTACGAGGGATACCGTCCCGGCGCCGGATGGGCGCTCACCGACAAGCGCACCTATGAAGACCAGAAGTTTCAGGACCAACTGGACGCCGCCACCATCTACACCACGCTCGAACGGGAGATTATCCCCATCTATTTCGACCGAGGACCCGGCGGATATTCCACGCGGTGGATCAACTGCATCAAGAACTCTTTCGCACAGATAGCCCCCGACTATACTATGGAACGTATGCTCGGCGACTATATCGAACGCTTTTACCGACGCCTCGCTACGCGCCATGCCCGACTGTCCGCCGACGGCTATGCTCTGGCACGTGAGCTTGCCCTTTGGAAAGACGAAGTTGCCGCCCATTGGGACAGTTTCGTTATCGAGCAGTTCACATCCACCCCCGATTTCTACGGCCCCGAAGGCCCCCTTGCCGGCTGCGAATACGTACACCGGCTGACCATCGACCGCCGCGACCTGCATACCATGCTCGGCGTCGACATGGTCATCCTGCGCGGCGACGGCGAGGAGAAACATCTCCCCGAGGTCGTCCGTACCGCCGAGTTCCACCTCGTCGGTGAGGAAGGCAGCAAGTTACATTTCGAGTTGCACTCCGTCCTCAACGAAGCCGGACGCCTCAAGATCGGGTTCCGCGTCTTCCCCAAGCACGAAGCCCTGCCACACCGTATGGACTTTGCTTTCGTCCGTTGGATACAACCGTTGTAACCCTGCGGGAGGAGGCTTCGGCTTCATCTTTTTCTTTTACCTTTGCTGCGCACATAAAAAACAGGATAGCATGGATACACAAGCTGCGCCTAATAGCGCCCCCACTCCCGCACCCGTTCCCCAACAACCTGCGCCTACACCTGCGCCAGCCACTGCGACGCACCGTACCGGTTCGCGTCCTGTTCCTCCTTCCCGTTCCCGTTACGGATGGTGGGCGGTTATCGTTCTCCTGCTTGCCCTCGTCGGAGGGTGCACTTGGTATATCCTGCGTCAGCGGGAAGATATTGAGCTGCTCACACAAGGTTTTGAATTGGAAAAGGAGATGCTTCAGGACGAATATTCCGACCTCAGCATCCAATATGAAGGGTTCCGTTACTCCGTTAATAACGACTCCCTCGTCGCCCTGCTCATCACCGAGCAGGAGAAAGTGCAACGTCTTCAAGAAGAGTTGCGCACCGTCAAGGCCACCAATTCGCGGCGCATGGCCGAGATGAAGAAAGAGCTTGAAACCCTCCGCGCCATCATGCGGGGTTACGTCATTCGGATAGACTCCCTAAACCGCGAGAACGAGCAACTGAAAGAAGACAACCGTATCGTCCATGCCCGTCTGGGCGCCGCCGGTGCACGTGCCGAACGCCTTGAACGCGAGCGGCAGCGCCTTGCCGAGAAAGTCAGCCTCGCCGAACGCCTCGAAGTCGGTAACATCTTCGTCCAGCCCCTTACACGGCGCGGGCGTCCTGCCAAATATATCCGGAACACAGCACATATCCTGATAACCTTCACTTTGGGGCAGAACATCTCCGCACAGGTCGGCGAGCGCACCCTTTACCTGCGTCTCCTGCGTCCCGATGACGAGGTGATGGTCAAGAGTCGGGCTAACAATTTCTATTTTGAGGGACGGGAAGTCCCTTATTCCATCAAGCGTATCGTTGCCTACGAAGGCAATGAAGTCGAGGTTGAGATGCATTGGACGGTCGAGGAATACCTCTCCCCCGGCGCCTACCGTGCCGATATCTATGGCGACGGCCTCTACCTCGGCAGCGTCCTCTTTCACCTCAAAGACTGACCGCCGTTCATATTCTCCGACAGTATACAACGATACCGAACGCTGCCGAACATGGATGAAAAGGCTGTCGAAGTTTTTTTCATCGCACAAACGTCTTTATCTTTGCCCTCCTTAATCGTACCCATCGCGGGATTGAAATTTTGATATGTAATGTATTGGGTGTAAACCTCTAATCGCAATGCCTTACGGCGGCTGCCTTTCGAAGGCGGCCGCCGTATCGTTTAGTCGCCGTTTTGTTACTTTTGCGGGAAGAGAGAGCGGCAAACATTGAAAGGAGCAGGCGATGGGCAATTTTGTAGTATCATTCAGCGGAGGGTTGGATTCGACGGCATTGCTGCTGTTTCTGCTCGCAAGGGAGCGGGAACGGAAGCAGGAAGGAGGGACGTTGAGGACGATATCCTTCGACTATGGGCAGAAGCACAGGGTAGAATTGGACTGCGGAGAGAGGAACGTGAGGCGGATAGCTGCCCTGACAGGGGTAGATATCGGGCGACAGGTAGTCGATTTGCGGGGAGCTTTCAGCGACTCGGTTTCCTCCCTCAGCATAGCGGGAGAGGCGATACCGGAAGGGCATTATGCAGACGGAAACATGAAATCGACGGTTGTCGAGAACCGTAACGTTATCTTCTCGGCAGTGGTCTACGCCAAAGCCCTCTCGCTCTCCAAAAGGTTAGGCGACGATGTGACCATTGCCTTGGGCATCCATCAGGGAGACCATACGATTTATCCGGATTGCCGTCCGGAATCCTACGAGTTGGCCAAAGAACTGTTCCGTATCTCGAATTGGGGAAGCGAACGGGTGCACTACGAGGCGCCTTTTCTGCATATAGACAAGGGAGCGATACTCCGGTCGATGATAACGTCGTTAGCGTCGATGGGCTTGTCGTCACATTTCGAGGAGATTCTTGCCGATACGAACACCTGTTATTCGCCTTCCGACACAGGAGTAGCCTGCGGACGTTGCGGCGCCTGTTCGGAACGTTTGCAAGCTTTTGAGTCGTTGGGGCTGAAAGATCCCGTTCGTTACCGCAAGGATTGAATAAAGGAGCCTGTCAGCTACGTGGAGGGCAGACAGAAGCGAAAGGGCAGTAAAGGCAGTGGTCGAGGATAGAGGTGGGGTAAAAAGGTACGGCAGGGTCGTATATCCGGTCGAGACAAGCACGCAAGACCTCTTCAAAAGACGCTTCGTGAGACAGAAAATCACCGAGAGGAACACTGCCGCGACCCTGTTCGTTGCGGAGATACAATGCGCTCTCAAAGGGAGAAGTAAAAAGCCGGCGCATGTAATAGATAGCGGTGTAGACAGGGGAATCAGGGGGGACGGGGACAAGAGGAACGGCCTGACGGCGGATCATCCATGCGTAGAGGAGCGCCTGCATGGCCTCTTTGGGGCGTTTGCGTAACGAAGGGTCGAAAAGCGCCCCGTAGGAGGGGATGATACGTTCGCCACTGCCGCCACTCTTATAATCGATGATACGCAAGCCTTCGCCCACAGTGTCGAGACGGTCGATATAGCCGCGAAAAGATACCTTTCGGCCACCACCTATCGGTACGGCAGCTTCGATACGCAGCTCGGAAGCGAGGTAACGGAAAGGAGCAAGGCGAGCGTCTTCGCTGAGCAGGCGAACGGCATATTTGCCTGCCATCTGCGCCACGAGGTAGTTTTGTCCGGTCAGGGGATGCAGGACACCCGGCGTACAGAAGTGTACCTTGGCGAAAGCGCAGGCGACGGCCTGTTCTATCGTCGGCCTGTTACGGGACAGGTCATGCAGGGCGGCGGCATCGACGGTACGGCCGATAAGCGGCTCATAGAGCTGTTGGAGCGTGTCATGGAGTATGGTACCGAAAGTACCGCTGCCGATAGACTCTTTGACGGACGGCTCTTCGCCCACACCCTCAACGACGGCATAGTAGAAACGCAGCGGGCAATCGAGATAGAGGTTGAGAGCGCTGGCCGAGAGGGCGCTATTGCCTTCGCCGACGAGGAAACGGTCAAGTCGGCGCAAGACATCCGCATTTTTTTCGACGCCGAGAGGTTGTAGACGGATGATAGACATAGGGTGAATGACCTGACGGCTATCAAGGGAATAATTGTGCCGGTAACGCAATTGATGTACGAAACGGCTGACTTCGCCGGTATGCTGTCCTCCCGAGCGGGTGTCGTAGACGAGGCTGACATGTCGGGCGTGTCGCAGCAGACGGTAGAAATGATGTCGCCAAAGCTGTTCGCGCTGTTCGCCGACAGGCAGGCCGAAACCGCGGCGGAGGTTGTAAGGAATGAAAGTGTTGTCGGCATTTCGAGGAGGGAAAGTACCCTCGTTCATGGAGAGGATCGCCAGACGGTCGAACGTCAGAGCGCGCGTCTCGAGAAAACCCATGATTTGCAAGCCGGCGAGCGGTTCGCCTTGGAAAGGTATCTTGACATGATCGACGATACGCCGCAGCAGACGGCCGTAAGTCTCAGGCTGTATCTCGAGGCCTGCCCGACTGATGAGGTCACCCAGACGCGTGACGCCCTTGTAATAGCTGTGGACGGCCTCTGCATCTTCGCCGGCGGGGACAGCTTGGGCATTTTCCAGCAAGGCGAGGATGGAAGCGATGTGAGCGCTCCATCGGGAAACGTCGGCCACAGGAGCAAAGAGACGTTCCAACAAAGGTGTAACGGTGAGAAGAGAAGCAGGCACCTGCACCTTGTTACCTTTTGTGATATCGGCGATGATATTGGTGGCGGCTTGGGGTTCGGCGGTGCGGAGATAAGGGTGGTTGAGGACTGTCTGTACGTCCTGATAGTAATAGGTGGGAAGTCCGGCGGGCGTCCGGCGGGCATTGCGGTGCAGGGTGAGGATAGCGTTCACGAGGGTGGCCACAGGGGTGGCCGACAGCGGGTAACCCATAGTGACGTTGATGCAGGGGACGGTTTCGGGGATAGCGTTGAGGAGGGGCACGAGGAGCGTCTCGTCAGGGAGGATGACAGCCGTACGCAAGGCGGCCTCCCCCTCGACAAGCTCTTTCGCCGCCCACTGGGAGAGCAGGGTGTGCATGTATTTGGCTTGCCCGATACCCGAAGGCACGCCGACGACTTCTATACTGCACTGCTGTTCGGAAGGCGGGACATCGTCGCCGTCATCGGCTATCTCGCAAGCGAAGCCGGCTTGTGTGAACGTATCTACGAGTTTCCGCTCGGAGGGGGTGAGGCCGTAAAGGCCGATAAAGACCAATTCGTCGTACCCGATGGTTTGGGGCGTCAGCGTGTTGGCCTTGTCGGCCGCCAGACGATAGGCCATACCTTCGTAGGCAAGGCCGTCGGCGTCGAGAGATTTCCGCAGGCGGAGGTACAGTTCATAGAGTATCTGCCAGAGGGCACAGAAATTACGCTCGTTCCGTCCTTCGGTTTTGACCTGAAAGGTAGACCAGAATGAGCGTATGGCCTCTATCTGGTTGGGGGACAGGTAACTGTAATCATCTTCCAATTGCCGGAGGTCGGTGAGGTTACGGAAGAGCTTCTGAGGGTCGATAAGGTACTTATCGACCTCGTTAAAGTCGTTGATAAGCATCTCGCCCCAAAAAATGAAGGCGTCGAAAGTCTCCTTGCTACGGCTGTGTTCGACATAGTGGCGGTAGAGGGTGAAGAGCATACCTGCGTGGTCGGCTTTCGTCCTGCCGGAGAGACGGTAGAGGAAGTCGTTGAGGCTCATCACGGGCGGGGCGAAGCAAGGGCGGTCGCTCAGGGAGGCGAGATGCCTGCGGAAGAAAAGTCCGGCGCGGCGGTTGGGGAAAATGAATGCGGTACGTACCGCTCTGTCGGGATGTGCCGAAAGTTGCGGGTAATAGTCCCGAGCGATGCGTAAGAGGGTATCCTCCACAGGACGGGAAGAGATTTAATTGACGATGACTTTGAAGCGGAGGGAAGGGGTGAAGAGGATGTAGGGGGCGGGAGGGAGCGACAGGGTATGCTCCTCGTAAGCGTCGCGGATGTGTAAGACGTGGAGGGTGCGGCCGAAGAGGGTGACGATGCGCAGGGTTTCGCCGGCGAGGTTACGCACGCACAGGATACCGCCGGCGTAGTTCACGCCCGGAGCGTCGTCGTTGATTTCGGCGGCGGACGTCGGCCCCCCATCGGAGGTCGGGGGGAAGGTCTGTATATATTCCTCCCATGCCAGCGGCGCACGGTAGGCGCGATGAGTCATCGCCGGTACGAGGTGGACGTAAACGTAGAAATGATTATCCGGTTGCGACAAGTCGGCGACATAGTCTGCGTCTTTAGATGATTCCCATTCGCCGGGACTAAGGTCGGGGAGAAGGTAGGCGTATCTGAACGGCGGATTCTGATCGTAAAAGTTCCATATGTGGAAGGTATAGTCTTCGCGCGGACGGGTATATTGAATGGTTACCGTATCCCGTCTTGGCAGGGAAGAAGGGAAATAGTAATATTGGCCGATGGTGGGCATACTTGACTTCACGGGGAAGCCGTCGGGATTGTAGGTAAAGTAACCTTCCTCAAACGATACTGCACTGTACATGCGAGCTGCGGCACACGGTTCCACCTCGAATTCCAGGCCTGCCATATTCTTTACGGCATCGTAGAAAAACCACCTTTCGCGCCCCGAACGGACACATGCCATTGTGGTGCTCGATACCATGGTAACAAACCGTCCCGTTACCTCCACCGATTGGTGATAGTTGTCTTTCAGCCGGATTTGCACCGAGTCGCGCGTCGGGAAGGTCGTGTAGGGTTTCTTCTCTCCGGCGGAGAAAGGTTCGCAGTATTCGATCCCCTCAGGGAGATTCGGCAGGGTGAGGAATACCTCGGATTTGCGCTCTATCGTGATGGTGGTGTTTTGTGCCGGCCCTACGGGGATGTAAGCCTGAAGGGTTATCCCGTCGGGCAGGGTGGCAAAGGACGTCTCCGTATCGTTCACCGGCAAGCTGAATTCTGCCTTCGTTATAAGTCCGGAAGTTGAGGACGGAGTGGGCAGATCGACAACCCACGTCTTAGAGTCAAGACGCTGGACGACGGCTTCCGTTTTTTCACCGTATTCGCTGTTCAACAGCACGGTAGGGGTAAACTGGGCATAAGCGGCGTAATCTTCGGTGATTTTGAAAACGATCCGGAGGGGGATATCGGCGACGGGCAGATAGAAGTAGTTGAAACCCCATTGCCATGGGGCGCCGTTGTTCGGTACGTCGTAGGCTGCCGGATAGCCGGTGTGGAGGAGT
>JAITAD010000038.1 GCA_031284275.1 Tannerellaceae bacterium | reverse complement strand
CCATCGGCCGACAGTGAAGTCGGCGCCCAGAAAAACCTCCGGTATCCCGCTGTTTTTGATAAAATCCTCTCCCTTGACCATCGAAGCATCCACTGCAGCAGAAGCCGGCCCTGCCGAAGTATACTGCAACTGCCACACGGTAGCGGCCGACAGGGTAGCTATACCCGCCTTGTGACGGAAATGCAGCATCGGGCTGCGGTTGAACGGCTGAAAAGGCGCACCCGTCGAGAGGTTCAGGATATCCGGAGCGACGGCGCCGAAGAGCGGATGCCACGTATGCCCGATAAGCAACCGGCTACGTTCCCAGTCCAACGTGACATAAGCCTGACGGATACGCAACATGGTAGTACTCGGACCGTAACCGCCGAAGTCCGTCTCTATCTTCGCCGCCGTTCGGGCGTTCCCCACGTTGGGGCCTTTGGCGTCCATCCCCAAGCGGGTAGTGAAAGTGTAGAAACTTCCGTTGGGATTGGCGTTCAGGTCTTTCCCCTCGACGTCGGGAACGACAGGCTTGGGATACAGGTAGAAGTTACCGTCTACGGGAGCGATGTTGTCACGGCTGTTGTAGAACAGGTCACCGCGGACGAAGCCGTAGAACGTGTACGAAAAGTCTTTCCGTTGCCCCTCAACAACAAACAGCGAAGCGGCGAGCGCCAACACAGCACAGCACAATTTTCTCATGAAAGTATGGATTTGATGGTTAAAACGATCAAAACAACGGAGACGGATATACACCGGCATCGACAAGCGAACGCAACCTGTCCACGACGGACGGACGGTCGGCGGCATAGGTCACGCCGAACCATTGCGAAGGAGTATCCAACATTTTCACCCGCGCCGTTCCGGTCTCCAACAGGTGATTGACCATCAGTGGGATAAAATACTCGCTTTTCAGGTTTTGGATATTTTTCCGGAGGAAATCGGCAAAGTAACGTTCCGAATGGACGAAATAATCCGGCGTAAATCCCCACATATTCATGGAAACGGGGGTTTCTTCGGCGAGAACGATGCGCTGCCCCTCCTCATCCGTAAAGCCGATATTCCCCGCTATACGCTCGATAGCTGTCCGTTCGACCACACCCCTCAGGTAACCCTCCCCGTCCACCGTACAGACGCCGCGCGCCACCGATCCGCTCTCGCTCAACGTATTTCCCACCCGATAGCCGACCATACAGTAGTCCCCCTCCGTTCCCTGCATCGTTCCCAACCGTTCCCCCAGCACCGCAAAACTCTCTCGCCCGTAGAAATCGTCCGCATTGATAGCGGCAAACGGCGCATCGATAACATCTTTGGCCATCAACAGGGCGTGGTTGGTGCCCCACGGTTTGGTACGCCCTTCCGGCAAGTCAAAACCGGCCGGCAGACGGTCTAACTCCTGAAAAACCAATTCCACAGACAAGTGTCGGTCATACTTCGACACGATTTTCTGCCGAAACTCCTCCGCAAAATGTTCCCTCACCACGAACACAACGCTGCCGAAGCCCGCCCGCAAGGCATCATATACCGAGTAATCCATAATCGTTTCACCGTGCGGACCGACGCCGTCCAGTTGCTTCAAACCACCGTAGCGACTACCCATCCCTGCCGCCAAAATCAACAGCATCGGTTGTTTCATATATACCCCTTGCATTTTACGTTACCGACTGACCGCCACAAAAGTAATCAACTTTTTTTAGCCATTGACAACACATTGACCCTGAATACGTCGAAATAAAAACCGGCGAAGCATTGAGCGTTATGGAAAAAAGCCTACATTTGCCCCGCAATTCAGGGCAGTTACCAGAGTGGCCAAATGGGGCTGACTGTAACTCAGCTGGCTTAGCCTTCGGTGGTTCGAATCCATCACTGCCCACTTGGTTGGACGTTTGATCTGTTTCAGGTTGCCGACTAACGTTTACTGCGGAAGTAGCTCAGTTGATAGAGCATTAGCCTTCCAAGCTGAGGGTCGCGGGTTTGAGTCCCGTCTTCCGCTCCACCAAGAGAGCCGCCCCTGTCAGGCGGCTCTCTTCCTTTTCACGCTCTCCTGTCTTTACCGTTTCACCCAGTGACGTTCCATCTGTTCGAGCGTCTGCCCTTTGGTTTCGGGTATCATCTTCCACACGAAAAGGGCGGAGAAAACAGCCATGAGGCCATAGAAACCGTAGGTCAGCACTCCGCTGTATTCCATCATGACGGGATAGGTGGAGGATATGAAATAATTGGCTGCCCATTGGGCGGCGACGGCTATGGCGACGGCTTGCCCACGTATCCTGTTAGGGAAAATCTCTGCGATAAGTACCCAACAGACCGGTCCCCACGACATCATGAAAGATGCCGTATAGATGATGATGAACACCAGCGTACCGATGCCGATGACCTGAAACCACGAGAGCGCCGACAGAGCGAACATCCCCACGGCCATCCCCACGGAGCCGGTGATGAGCAACGGTTTGCGACCCCATTTATCGACCGTCAGGATGGCGACCACCGTGAAGATGACGTTCACCAGCCCCATGACGATGGTTTGCAGCATCGAAGCGTCTTTGGCCGCACCCATACTCTCAAAGATGCGCGGAGCGTAATACAGGGCGACGTTGATACCGACGAACTGCTGAAATATTGAGAGCAGGATACCGATGAATATCACCTTTTTCCCGTAGGAGAAGAGGCGTCCCTGCGTCGAAACTTCGGCAAGCGTCGCCTTGATCTCGGCGAATATCGCCTGCGCCTTGGCACGGGAGCCGTTGATACGTTCGAGGACGGCAAGCGCTTTCGTTTCTTCACCCACCAACGCCAAATGCCGCGGCGTTTCCGGTACGAGCAGGACAAGCAAGCCGAAGAGGCCTGCCGGTATCGCTTCCGAGACGAACATATATCGCCAGCCGACAGCATTTATCCAGTCTATCGTCTGCCCGTTGGCGATACCCCAATTCACGAAGTAAACGACCAGCATCCCGAAGATGATTGCAAACTGGTTGAACGATATCAGCCGCCCACGTATTTCCGCCGGCGCTATCTCGCCTATGTACATCGGGCAGACGGCCGACGCCAGGCCGACCCCTATCCCGCCGAGGATACGGTAAACGTTGAACACCGCCAACAACCCCGGCGACGCCTCTCCCTGACGGAAAAACAATGTCTCGGGAAACCCCGAACCCAATGCCGACAGAAAAAACAGCGACGCCGCCAACACCAACGACCGTTTCCGCCCCAACTTCGACGAACAGAATCCCGATATCGCTCCACCTAAGATACAACCTATCAACGCACTCGAAACCGTCGCCCCGTGCATCACGGCGCTCAGGCCTAACGGGCGGATGAAGAATGCTTCGATGGATTTCTCCGCACCGGAAATGACGGCCGTATCGTAGCCGAACAGCAAACCGCCCAACGTGGCCACGAGAGTGATGGCGGCGACATAGGCCGCATTGTATGGTTTATTCATGAGCTTCTACCGCTGCTCCAGAGCGAGCGTTTGGGTCGGTTGGTCGCACACTTCCGTCGGGCCGAAATACTGGATAGGGCCGGGATAGAAGTAGTCGGTGGTCAAAGCCCACGTGTCACGCTGTGCGGCGAAAGTCTTGAACGGCTTACCCTCCAGTTCGACGAGCGCCTTGCGGATGACCGGTTTCATCTCCCCGTGGCGACGTTCCATATTCATCATCATGGTGACGGGGATACCGCCGGCTATCCATTGGGCGGCGGGCGCCGTCGTGTTACGCACCGAAGACATGTAACCCGTCTTGCCTGCGGCGATAAGGCAGGATGCGGTATAGCCCAGCGAGTAACAATAGTCGGCGTCGTAATTCGAGGGAGCGGCGCAACGCCCTTCATAACCGAAAAAGTGATGTTGGGGAGCGAACTTACCCTTGTATTTCCCTTCCTTTTTCCATGCGTCAAGTTTGCGGCCGACCATCTCGGAGAGCAGCTTCTCGGTTTCGATGAGCGACACCTGAACATTTCCGTGGGGGTCGCGGTCAAGCGTCAACTGACGGGCGACGCCTTCGGGCAAGCCGGCATACAGCTCGGCATTTGCGGCGGAGAGTTTTCCGATGATATAACTGCGCTGCTCGTCACGGCCGACGGTTTTGAACTCGGCCTCGTGGTGCGCAAGGAAATCGTTCAGCTCGGCGATGAGACGTTTGACGGCGGGAACAAACTCTATCAGCCCTTCGGGGATGAGCGCCGTACCGAAATTATTCCCCGCTTCGGCACGTTTGGCGACGACTTCGGCGATGTTCGTCACGATGTCGTCCAAAGTCATATCTTTGGCTTCGACCTCTTCGGAGATGATACAAATATTGGGATGAGTCTGCAAGGCGCATTCCAATGCGATATGAGAGGCTGAACGACCCATCAGCTTGATGAAATGCCAATACTTGCGTGCCGAATTGCAGTCGCGTTCGATATTGCCGATCATTTCGGCATAGACCTTACAAGCGGTATCGAAACCGAACGAGGTTTCTATCTGTTCGTTTTTCAGGTCGCCGTCAATCGTCTTCGGGCAGCCTATCACCTGTACGCCGGCGCCTTTAGCTTTGTAATATTCCGCAAGGACACAGGCGTTCGTGTTTGAGTCGTCTCCGCCGACGATAACCAGTGCGCCTATACCCAACTTTTTAAGTATCTCCAACCCTTTGTCGAACTGTTCGGCCTTTTCCAGTTTCGTCCGTCCCGAACCGATCATATCGAATCCGCCGGTGTTACGGTACTCGTCGATGATATCCGCCGTCAGTTCCTTATACTTGTGGTCTACCAGACCGCCCGGCCCCATCAGGAAACCGTACAGTTTGGATTGGGGGTGGATAGCCTTTATCCCGTCGAAAAGGCCGGCTATCACGTTATGGCCGCCAGGAGCCTGTCCGCCCGAGAGGATGACCCCCACATGGACGGCAGCGCTCGCCAAAGGCTTGCTCGCCGGCTCGAAGGTGACGATCGGCATCCCGTATGTGTTCGGAAACAACTTCCTGATTTCTTCTCTGTCGGCCACCGAATGAGTCGCCGCTCCGTCTACCGCTTTCACCGACCCTTTCAATGCCGCCGGCACTTTCGGACTGTATGCCGCCCTCGCCGACTGTAACGCACTTTTTGCCATCTTTTTCTGTTGATTGTTTAGTTTGTGTTTCAAAGAACGGCAACAAAGATAAATCCTTTATTACTACTTTCGCACCCTATGAAAGGAACAACTTCTATCCTCGGCAGGGATTACTTCATCCCCATCATCATCGCCGGTTTTATCCTTATCGCTTCGGCCGTTCTGTTGTACGCCGTAGCTTTCGCTCCCAATTTCCACTCTCGGGAAACGGTTTACGTCTACATCTCCGACGATAAGGATTTCGACAGCCTCTGCCGACAACTCGGCGACACGGCCGAATGTCGCAACATCAGCCACTTCCGACTGGTTGCCCGACTGCTGCATTATCCGGAAGATATGCAGCCCGGACGTTACGCCGTGCAGCCGGACATGGGAAACTATGCTCTCATCAACCTCCTCCGCAGTGGACGGCAAAGCCCCATACGACTCACTTTTTCCACCGCCCGCAACGTCGATACCCTCGCCGACCGTTTCGGGAAAGTCCTCCTCTTCCACCCCGACAGCCTCAAAGCCCTGTTGGCGGATTCCGCCTGTTGTCGCTCGCTCGGATTCACTCCCGAGACCGTCAAAGCCCTCTTCATCCCCAATACTTACGAAATCTTCTGGAACACCTCCCCCAAAGCCTTTCTCAGCCGCATGAAACGCGAGTATGAAACTTTCTGGAACGCCGCACGGCGCGCCCGCGCCGATTCGCTCCGGCTCACACCCCTCGAAGTGGCCACCCTCGCCTCCATCGTCGAAGAAGAGTCCAACTGCCTCGACGAGTATCCCCTCATCGCCGGGCTTTACCTCAACCGGCTACGCCGCAATATACCTCTCCAAGCCGACCCGACCGTCAGATATGCCGTCGGCGACTTCACCCTGCGCCGCATCCTCCATTCCCATCTGCATACCCCCTCGCCCTACAATACCTACCTCCACACCGGACTGCCGCCCGCCCCATTGCATATCCCCTCACCGCAAGCTATTGACAGCGTGCTCCACGCCACCTGTCACCACTACCTTTATATGGTAGCGCGGCCGGATTTCTCCGGCCGCCATATCTTCACCGCCACCCTTGCGGAACACTCCCGCGCTGCCGCACGATACCGCTCGGCGCTCAACAGGAAACGTATCCGTTAGCGCACCATTACCCTGTTCACCTGTTCGCCGGCTTTCACGATGTAGATACCTTTCGTGAGGGGGACAAAAGCCGTTCCGCGCACTGTCTGTTTCACCTTCAACTGACCCGTCAGGGCATAGACGGATATCGCCTGCGCTTCCGATGTCTCTACCTTCAACCCCTGTGCGGACGCCGTAAGGCGTATCTCGCCTGAGGGAGAGGGAGCGGCGACGGACAAGCCGCCGCTTACGACAAGCCGGACTCTGACGGACAGATTCTCGGTGATAGGAGGCAAGGTAAGATCGTACTTGGTACCGCTCAACCAACGTAAATTATCGCACAACTTACCATTGACGTAAATCTCTTTCAGTCCGACGGTGTTTTGGAAGTCAATCACGAAACTCGGGACATCACCTACGGCAAAGTCCAACGGCACGGCAGGATTGTTCAGCGCCAGCCCGCGAAAAAAAATGGCGACGCCCGACGGAGCATCGAAAGAGAGGGTGAAAATGGGCGTTAGTGTAGGCTTGATCCACACGACGTCTTTCGTCAAAGACAGTATGTAACGGTACTTCCCGCCGCCAAGCGCTTCCGCTTCGTACATTTTTCCGTCTACATCCACCTTGACGAAGTCACGACGGCCTTCGGCTACGGTAAAAATAAACTCAAAAGGCTTATCCATACGGATATCGTGCGTTCCTGCGGGAATCTCCGTTTTCACAAACTCCGTCTCACCGACAATGACACTGGCGAAGAAAGCTGCCGTGTAAGACTTGTCTTCCCTGATATTTTTCAGATAAGGGACGGTAATGGGGTTAGAAGCGTTTTTTTCGGGAAACCAAACCGAAGAATCATTCACAAGAAGCCCCAATCTGCCGATAGACGAACCGAGATTAATATTAAAAAGCACGGTGAAATCGCCCCCGTCGGGTATCTCGTAGCTGCCCGATACGGGGAACATGAAGACATAGGGGGACGGATTCAGCGTCACTGTATGGGTCAGGTCAGGGTAGACGCCCTGTTCGAACACCTTGCCGCTTCCCGTCGTCGCCACATTGTTATATATCACCGCACTGCGTTCGGAGGTAAGGAAAGAGGCTTCCGACACCATGGCATCACCGCAGAAGATACCGCCGCCGAAAGCATCGGAACTGTTGTGCACGTTGGATATCGCCGTGTTGTTCTCCACGGTAGCGGTCAGCATCAGCTTACTGCCCGAGCGGATGGAACTGATACCGCCGCCACATCCGACGCCTATACCTGTCGTCGCCACGTTGTTGCGTACAACGCTCGGAAAAAGTACCGAGAGTTGCCCGCCATCATCGTTATGGATACCGCCGCCATGCGCCGGAAACCCGTTGTTGATATTGTAGGTGGCATAATTCTCGTATATAACGGCATTGTATATCGTTGCTATGGCTTCTTCTCCATGATTCGCTATGCCGCCCCCGAAACCGCCGAAACCTTCCGTTATGTATGGTATTGTCCCACTCGTACTGCCCTTACTGGCAATATTCTCTCGAATATTCGCTCCGCCTCGGATATTAAGTATCCGTTTGTTGTAAATGCCGCCGCCGAAACCCGTCGGCGCCTCCAGTGAAGCCACGTTTTCTGCAATCAGGACGGTTGATGCGTCGGAAATGGTCAGGACGCCGTCACTGTAAATACCCCCGCCATACCCTGTTGCGGCAGCGACGTGGGATGCCGTGTTGGAAGCGACGGTTGTCTTTCCGCTAAGGGTCAAACGACCCATATCATTATAGATACCGCCGCCGAAAGCCTCCGCATTGTCGGCCGTCGTGAGGTATAGGCCCTGACAAGCGATGTTATTTACGACCTGCACATCACGCAATTCCGTATCGGCGTAATTGTAGATACCGCCGCCACGGCGTACCGGCACGTCGTCCGTAGCATCTCCGCCCATAATGGTCAGGTTGCGGAGAAGCACCTTGATATTCGGCGTTTCATACGTCCCGATACGCAGGACGCGGTGACGGAATATCTCGGAAGGTAGGAGTTCCGTAGGCTTCGTCCCTGTGGGATCGTCGTCTTCGCTTTCCGTACCGGCGTAACCGCCGATGACGGTCAGGTCTGTACGTATCACGAAAGATGCGGTATCGGTAAGAAAACGGCCCTCGCTAAGCAGGATAATATCTCCCGATTGCGCCCGTTCCAATGCAACTTCGAAAGTCTTCAGAGGCGCTGCCCATGACGTTCCGGCCGCCGCATTATCCCCCCATGTTGCCACGTAATGATACGTCTTCGCCGTCCCCGTCAGACTTCCCAACAGCCCCAGAAGCGCCCACAAATACTTCCCTGTCATATCTCTGCTTCTCTTATGCCCACTTCTTTTCTACCGCTCTCCTATCCACTTCTTCTCTACCGCTCTCATACCTGCATCACACCTCTTCCCATGCTTTCCGCACGTTTTATGTGCATGTGGCAAATGTAGTTAATTGTATTCACACAACAAAAAACTTTCCTCTTTTCCTTTCACCGGCCTTCGGCCAATATTTGCCGGAAATACGCAATGGTGGGGGCAAGGCCGGTTTCCAGGGCGACCTGTGGCTGCCAACCGCCCAGACGGCTGTGGGCGAGGCTGATATCGGGACGGCGATGACGGGGGTCGTCGGCGGGAAGCGGACGATATGCGATGTGGGATTTCGAGCCTGTCAGCCGAATGACCGTTTCCGCCAACTCCAACATGGTGAACTCCGTGGGATTGCCGATATTGACGGGGCCGACGAACCCCTCCGTGTCCATCATCCGCATCATACCTTCTATGAGATCATCCACAAACTGGAAACTGCGCGTCTGAGACCCGTCGCCGTAGACCGTCAAATCTTCGCCGCGTAACGCCTGCATGATGAAATTGGAGACGACCCTGCCGTCGTCAGGACGCATACGAGGCCCGTAAGTGTTGAAGATACGGACGATACGCACGTCTACGCCATGCTGACGGTGGTAGTCCATGAAAAGGGTTTCGGCGCAACGTTTTCCCTCGTCGTAACAGGAACGGATGCCTATCGGATTGACGTTCCCCCAATAGCTCTCCACCTGCGGATGGACGGCGGGATCGCCATACACCTCGCTGGTCGAAGCTTGAAGGATACGTGCATGCACGCGCTTGGCCAGACCCAACATGTTGATAGCCCCGGAAATGGACGTCTTTACCGTACTGACCGGATCGAATTGGTAATGTATCGGGGAGGCGGGGCAGGCGAGGTTGAATATCCTGTCCACCTCCACATAGTAGGGAAACGTGACGTCATGGCGCACCACTTCAAAGTACGGATGAGACATGAGATGCGATATGTTCCGCTTTCGTCCCGTGAAATAGTTGTCCAGGCATATCACTCCATGCCCCTCTGCCAGCAACCGCTCGCACAGATTCGACCCGATGAACCCTGCCCCTCCCGTTACCAAAATCTGCTTCATAATTTCTGCTTATCCGTCAGGCTGCAAAGTAACAGACTTTACCCCTAAAAAGTCTACCTTTGTTCCCCGATTTCAGAGATCATATTTACTTTACAACGAAAGAGCGATGGGTAAAAGGCAATCATCCGCAAAAGAATTGTCCGTAGAGGAGTTCGTTACTATATTACGCGTTTACTGTCAAGCGGTTATGGCGGCCAACCTTGGCGTGACCAACCTCAATATGGTGCCCGACATGGCGCTCTTCAAGCGCGTACTCAAGATTCCCACCCAGAATAACAAGCCGGGGCTGGCCGAGCGCACGCGCGCACGAAAGGTCATCATGGCCGATTACGGATTGGACGAAGACTTTTTCAAGGACATTGACGCCTCCATCAAGCGGATGTGCAAGTCACAGATGCACATACAACCTTATTTCGTCCAATTTCAAGGACTCTGCAACGAGTTTTTTTCGTTCCTCGACACTTTGGGAAGTTGGAAGTTCCGTTTCTCCATGTTAATTAAACGATGGCTGCGCAGAGAAACGGGGAAAGTCGTCCATGACATCCTCAACAGGCAGGAGTGGAAAGATGTAGCTGCCCAGAAAGCCGCATGGCGCATCCGTAAATACGCCGAAACGCTTGGCTTCTCCGAAAAATGGCTCACCGACTTCGTTTACACCGTCCTCGTACTCGCCCGCAGCGAGAGCCGCCGCACGGCCAAAAAGAACAAAAAAGATTGACAACCCTCTCCATGAAAAAGAGATTGGTAGTGCTGACCGGAGCGGGGATGAGCGCTGAGAGCGGTATTGCCACTTTTCGCGATTCCAACGGTTTGTGGAACAATTTCAAGGTAGAAGACGTCGCCACGCCGGAAGGTTTTCGGGCTAATCCGGAGTTGGTATTGGATTTTTACAATGTGCGGCGGAGGGAACTGCTGAAAGCCCGGCCTAACGCAGGACACTACGGGCTGGCGGCATTGGAAAAGGACTTCGACGTACGTATCATTACCCAAAACGTCGATAACCTGCATGAACGGGCGGGAAGTACCAGCGTCCTCCACCTGCATGGGGAGCTGATGAAAGTACGTCCCGTCAATGACCCCGACACCGTCTATGAACTTTCGGCCGACGACCCCGATATCCACGTAGGCGATACGGATGCGAACGGAGTACAGTTACGGCCCTTCATCGTCTGGTTCAACGAAAACGTGCCGCTCATCAACGAGGCGGCAGCCATCACGCACGAAGCGGACATCCTCGCCGTGGTCGGTACCTCGCTGGCCGTCTATCCGGCGGCAGGACTGCTGCACCATGCGCCGGCAGAGGCGCCCGTCTTCCTCATCGACCCGCAACCGGTATCCACCCCTTACCGCCGCGTCACCTACATCGCCGCTCCGGCGACGGAAGGCGTACGCCTGTTAGCCCACCGGTTGAACACTTACCTGTAGGCGCTCACTCTCCCTGCGAAACGGCCGGAACGGATGAGAAGTCGCCCGACGATATGCCCACGTCAAAGCGACCGTATTTGAACGCTTCCACAAAATTATCCTCACGTAAGATGCTGAACGCAAATTCGCCAGAGAGCACGATGCGGCTGAACCTATCGTCCACGTATATCTCTTGGTAACGTTTGACGTGGAGATAGCCTTCCTGTACGTTCAGGGTATCGCTTTTCAACACCGTTGATGTCATATTCTCCTGAAACCTTTCCACTTTCAGGACGACTGAGGCATCCTTGGCCAAGTCGATGCGATATCCGTTGAGGCAGGCAAGATCGGTAAGGCTATTGACAGGCTGCGCAAGGCCGGTAACCGTATCGATGGGAGTGAAAGTGAAAGTGAGGGATGCTTCCTCGTAGGCAAGGGCGCCTTGGAACATGACGGAAAGAGAATCCTGCCGATACAGGATTTTGCAGGGAACGATATACCCCGTAGAATAGAAATATTGCCTTTCGTAAAGGGCGCCGAAAGAATTGTAACCCCATTCGGTATAGGCCGGCAGGTTGGGATCATCCTTGTCGGGAATGAAGACGGTACGGTCAAGAGATTCGTCATAATAGCAGGCAGAGAGCAGCGTAGCGACAGAGAGCAAGATACAAAGCTTTTTCATGGTTGTACGTCCGTTTAGTCTGCGATGTAGTGTTTAGACCCTATCGGCATATTGATGCCGACAGGTATCTGGAAAGAGATTTGGAACCCAATGGCGGAAACGCCGTTATAGTCGAAGGCGAAGGGACGTCCGGAATGGAGTATGCAAGGATACTGCAATTCGACGTTACACCACGGCGACCAACGGCCGTTGTGAGTCTTACCTATCTTGCACCCTACGGCGGCATAGGTATATGCGCTGAAAGTGCGTGTTTTCGGCAGTTGAGAAGCTATCTCGTCTGCGTACTTGTGCATTTCGGGAGAAGTAAAGTCCGGCGATACGGTGGGAGCTACGCTGAAATTGAACGCTGTTCCCACTTTGAGATAATGTTGGATATGACGGTCTATCTGTTCGGGGAAATAGCGTATTTCCAGCGGGACACCTATCAGATGATAATCCGTCCGGATACCCTGCAAATGAATATAGTCCGTTCGGACTCCGGCATCTGTATTTTGCCGTCGCCAGAAAAAGTTTCTTTCGGAGCCGAGTTGGGTAGACGTCCATGAGTAGCGAAGGCCGGCGGCGATACCTATCTGTCCATCCAGAACGAAGATTTCCGGTTTGACGCCGACATAAGTAAGTTGGAGTGTTTGGTCATGCGAGAATGCCCCATCACCGTAATAGATATTCATATCATTGCCGGAGCTTTGGGATTCGCGTATCTGTTCAGGCTTGATGAGGTCACCGAAAAAACTGTTCGTCCCCCATTCCACAGCCACTCTCAGGCTATACCCCTTACGCTTACCGACAGCCACCTCGCCGTTCTGCTTGCCGACAGCCACCCCGCCGCTCTGCTTGCCGACAACCATCTCGCCGCTCTGCTTGCCGATAGCCACCTCGCCGCTCTGCTGCCCCACCGCCTCAGTACCGCCAAAGAACACTCCCCCCTCCAACGCCAGCACCGCCAACAAAACCACCCGCCAACCCTTCATCCCTCAACCTTTTTTACGACCCGTTACTCACTTCCCCCCCTCCTCCAT
>JAITAD010000079.1 GCA_031284275.1 Tannerellaceae bacterium | reverse complement strand
CACATTTAATTTTGACCGCCCCGGCGCCGGCAAAAGTATAATTTTCAGTTTGAAGACCTATCTTTGCCCCCATGAAGATGAAGTTGCTTAAAGATTTGCGCCGTCGTTTGCCATGGCTGAATGCTTATACGGTCGTAGCGGCAATATTTTTTGTTGTCACTTTCGTCACGGGGGATAGCAGTCTTTACCACCGTTTTACTTACGATCGTAAGATACGCCGTATTGAGGCCGATATCGAACGTTACCGTTCCGAACTTGAAGTGTCGCGGCGGCAGTTGGAGAGATTGCGAACACCTCGCCGTAACGACATCGAACGTTTGGCGCGTGAAGATTACCGGATGAAAGCCCCCAATGAGGATCTTTTTGTATTCTCCGAAGAATAGGCCGGTACCATGGGGCGATTATTGGCAGAATGGGAGGCACAGGAAGGCGTGATGATGGCCTGGCCTGATGAAGAGATGGACTGGGGAGAAGATACGGAGGAAGCAAGAGATTGTTATCGAAAGATTATCGGGGAGATTGTGCAACGGGAAGGGCTTACGCTGCTTTGCCGTGACCGTAGAAAGGCGGAGCGAGAGTATGGCTGTAGAACGGGGAAAGGGAAACTGGTGCACTTTGTTGAGCTGCCGCTTGACGATACATGGACGCGTGACTATGCTCCGCTGACGGTAGAAGGGAACAAATTGGTAGATTTTCGGTTTGACGGTTGGGGCGGGAAGTTCGAGGCGACAGCAGACGATGCCACAGGAGGCAGATTGTTTCGTAGCGGCGGCGTCTTCGCACCATCGACGACCTATCTCCGGCGAGAAGATCTGGTTTGTGAGGGCGGCAACATGGAAACCGACGGAAAGGGAACCCTGCTGACCTCGGCGATATGTGCCGAACGGCGCCACCCCCGACGGGAACGCTTGGAGATGGAAGCCATATTCGCCCAAACCTTAGGAATAAGCCGAACCCTGTGGGTGGAATACGGATTGCTTGAAGGAGATGATACCGATGGGCACATCGATACGCTGGTGCGTTTTGCGGATGCAGGGACGTTGCTTTATACATCGTGCAAACCGTCGGACTCGCATTTTACGGAGTTGAAGCGGATGGAAGAACAATTACGTTCGTTCAGGCAGGCAGACGGACGTCCCTACCGATTGGTAGCATTACCCTTGCCTTCGTTGGTGGTATACCGTGGGGAACGTCTGCCGGCGACGTATGCAAACTTCCTTTTTATCAATGGTGCTGTCTTGGCGCCTGTCTACGGGATACCGGAAGATGTGGCGGCTTTGGAAGTATTCAGGCATGTTTTTCCGAATCGAGAAGTACGGGGGATAGATTGCCGAGCATTACTGCGTCAGCATGGATCGCTGCATTGTGCGACGATGCAGTTTCCGCGTGGAATGCTCTTGGCAGATTGAGATTCAGAGGCGAAGGCGGAGCATGAGGTCGAAGTCGGTCTTGAAAGGATGTGGGATGGTTTCAAGGCCGCTGCCGTTCGTCTTGCGGTCGGTATAGATAGTGTGGGACAAGCGTGTCGAGAGATTGAGGCAGGGTAGAACGTCCCAACGTAGAAGACCGGAGAAACGGTAGCCGTGGCCGTAGAGGGTGGAGGTATAGAAGCTGTAGAGGATATGTTTTTCATAGGAGGAGAGGCGACTGTCATAGTTGTCAGTGCGGAAAAGAACGGCATACAGATCGACTTGACAAGGGATGGTGGCAGGCCGCCATGCGAGCGTTTGTGCCAGCGCGAATCCGTTGGCAGGAGCGGTTGCGGCTTCGGAGTAGCGGACGGCATCGATGGATGTACGGAAAGCGAGATGTACGGCATTGCCGTAGTTGAGTTGCAAGCGGAGACGGTGGGTAGCGTAGGGAAGGACAAGCGTCTCCGGCTCATCGGAGAGTTGCTGATTCTTCTCTCGTTCGCGGTATTTGTATCGGAGAGTGGCGCTGAACAGTTGGGTAGGTTTGTAGTCGGCTTGCAGGAGGCATTCCTCACCGAAAGAAGGTGAATTGACACCGTAACGAAGCCATGGATGGCGGAAGATGTCCAGGGCAGCAGTGAATCGCCAGTGAGGTAAGGGGGTAAGGGTAAAGACTGTATAGAGGCCGTTCTCGTTTCGGATATCGGAGGTTTGTGAAAAGGCAGAGGCATAGAGAGCGTGGTACTGAGGAGAATAGTAACGATGGAGAAGGAGAATGTTGATGAATCCGGTGGGAGTGAGGTCTATAGCGTTGAGTGTGGCAGGGGCGCCGTTTAGACTCAAAGCAGTCTCGCCGTACAGACGGGCTTTACCGAGACGGAGGACATAGTCGATGGACGCATTGGCATTATGGCGGCCACGGAAATAGTAGCGGTTGTAGGGCAGTATGGGAGGTTGCAGGCTGAGTCGGCCGGTGCTATGGGTAAGAGCGGTAATACCGATGGCAAGCCTGTCGCTACTGTAACGGACGTTACCACCGAAAGTTTGCAGGGGTACGGTATGCCGTTTGTCGTAGTCGGTGCGCAGACGATGAAGGCCATCGGTTTTCCATGTGCTGAAAGTGGAGTCGGAGGAGAGAGTGGCGTCTGCCCGCAAGGAAGAATAAAAGACACTGTAAGCCATGCGCTCGAAGACGAGGGTGAGAGCGGCGCCGCGTAGGAAATTGGTTTCACTGGTGGAAGTGTGTCGGCGAAAGCCGTTAGCAAGGCGGCCGGATTGGGTGGTGAGGCTGCTGCGGGCTGGGCTGAATCCGTTATTGATAACGAGGCCTTGCCCGAAAGATGCTTTGAAGTCGCCCAAAGCGAAGGTACGGAGGTGAGGACTGTTATCGGTGAGAAAGAAGTGAGCGGAATAGAAGTCGTAACCCCGTTGGCGGAGAGGTTCGCCGGCGTCTTTTTCGGCAACGATGCCGGCGTACAGGCGATTGTTGAAAGAATAGGCATATTGCAGGGAGTGGTAGAAAGGTTCGCCGAGATATCGTTCCTTCAGATATCCTTCTTTAGATTGAAGGCATTGGCCATACCGGCTGCGCAGTTCGTGACGTCCGTGGACGAGGTTGGTGAGAGTCAGAGGGCGGTGTTCGTCGGGGGTATCGCCGGGTATGACGAAAGGCAGGAGGAGTTCGATGGTACGGATGTCGATGGTTTCGATGTTCCGTAATTCGTAAAGGGTGAGTATGGCGCCGTGGCGTTGGCGGTAGATGAGAATGCCGTTGATATGCTCGTCTGTGAGAAAGGGGAGCTGGCTCAGGCTTTCGGCAGTAGCGGTGTTGAGGGCTATGGGATGTTCGGTAAGGTAGGCAAGTTCTTCGTAGAGGGCTTCTATCTGTTCGGTGTTATCTGTTTCGGCGGCGAGTTCTTCGACATATTCCATCCATTTGTCGGGGGCGAAAGTTTGGGCTGTAGCCGGTATCCAACCCAATATAATGTACAGTATCAGCGCCCTTCGTTTCATGTTGTCCGTTTTAGAGATGGACGGTAATCGCTACTCCCCAACTCATTCCCAAGACAGGGTGGGTTGTCGCTGCAACATCTATGGCAAAACGACGACCTTCGAAACCGGCGCCTATGGCAGGCAGCAGTGGTAAGGCCGCTATGCCGGCACCTATGTGAAACCCTTCGGCGACGCTGTATTCGATGCCGGCATTACCTTCCCAAGGTGTACGTCGCCCTTTACCAATGCCTGTTAGCAGGCGCACGTCGTCTGTGATGTTCCATGTCCCGCCTGCCTGAACAGCCCAACCTGAGGAAGAACCTGTCGCTATTCGTTCACCAAAAGTTATCCGTGGCGTATTCATCAGTGTCAAACCCAAAGCGAAACGTTCGTTCGGCGTGAAGAATAGGCCGACATCGGCGGAGAGACTTGTAGAGCGTTCGTCAAATAGCTCGGTTTGCAAGGTGACGTATTGTAGGGCGACCCCCAAGGATATACGCTCGTTCAACCGTCGGGCGACGGCGGTTCGTAACATCCACTCCCGATAGGCATCGTAACCGAAAGTTGCCAAGTGTATTGCTGTGGGGAGGTGACTGTTGGGCAGTGTGAGGGCAGCGGACAAAGTGGCCAATCCACTGACACTGTACCGGTCAATCAGCGAGAGGAATACTTTCGGCTGTTCTTCTTCCGCTACCAGAGCGGGATTTACGGCCGAAGAGAGCATGACACCACCACCGCCGAGACGCATACTGCGCACATCGGGTACACGCAACCAATCCGTTGCCAAAACAGGACTGATGACAGCCGGACACACTGCCACAAGCAAGGCGGCGATACTTCTCACCGTGTGCGAGTTCATTGATACTGCAAAGGTATCGTTCTTTTCTTAGAGAAGCAGTACTTGTTTTTCCCCTACCCGATCATGTTCACTGTACCATATCCTCCCTTCATACTACTATAATGATTGATAGTTCAGTCAAAAATGCCTATTTTGACTGAACTATCAATCATTGTATCCATATCTTCCATAAAAAATCATACGGATAAAAATTGTATAAAGCTTGATAGTTCGGACAAAATACCTACTTTTGTGCGGATTATCAAACATTATACAAGAGAACAACGAATCATGGGACGGAGAAAGCAACAACTGCTGCCACGAGTGGAAGAAACCCTCAACAGGTTAGGTGAAGATATCAAACTGGCCAGACTTCGACGTAAGTTTGGTACAAAACTGGTGGCCGAACGGGCTTCCATAGCACGTTCTACCCTATGGTTGATAGAAAAAGGCAATCCACAGGTATCAATAGGAAACTATGCACAAGTATTATTCGTCTTGGGACTGGATCTGAGCACCGTAGCAAGCGATACGCTCGGTAGGAAATTACAGGATGCTGAAATTGCCGTCAAACAGCGAGCGCCGAAAAAAGAAGAGGAAGCAATAGAAGAATGTCTGTAAAGCTTGATAGTTCAAACAAAATATCTATTTTTGTCTGAATTATCAATCATTATTGGTTTGGGAGAAAAAAGATACGGATATGAAAGTAACAACGAAAAACACAAAGGAGATACTTGTCTATGACGATAGGGTAGACCGAGGTATCGCAGGTAGCGCCCCTCGTTTCGTCGGGACGCTATATGCTTCGCAGGTGCGGGGTAAGGAAGTCTTTTCCTTTTCCTACGATAGCAAATGGTTGCACTCTCCTTTTGCACAGGAGTTTGACCCTGATTTGTCCCTTTACGAAGGGCCACAATACTTACAAGAGGGTAAATGTAACTTCGGCATGTTCCTCGATTCTTCTCCCGACCGATGGGGGCGTGTGTTGATGGACAGGCGTGAATCCATACAGGCGCGTATGGAAAAACGTGCCCCACGATTCTTGCAAGAGTCCGATTATCTCCTCGGCGTCTTCGATGGGCAACGCATGGGTGCCCTGCGATTCAGAGAATCTTCGGATGGTCCTTTCCTCAATGACGATATCACTTTCGCTACTCCTCCTGCTACATCTCTTCGCCGGCTTGAAGCCGCCACTCGAGAATTGGAAGAAGATGCGTTTCAGGATGATAAGGAAACCCTTAAATGGCTGCAACTCCTGTTGGCGCCCGGTTCTTCTCTTGGTGGTGCACGCCCAAAGGCTGGTGTCAAAGAAACCGATAATTCGTTGTGGATAGCCAAGTTCCCCAGCCGTAACGATCGTTACGATGTGGGGGCATGGGAGGCTGTCACCCATGAATTGGCACGTCGTGCCGGCCTGCGCGTCACCCAAGCGACTGCCAAACGCTTTTCCGGTCGCCACCATACATTTCTTACCCAACGGTTCGACCGGACTGTATCAGGAGGACGTCTGCATTTCGCCTCGGCCATGACTCTCCTTGGCTATACAGATGGGACTGATTCCCATGAGGGCGCCAGTTACCTCGAATTGGTCGAGTTCCTTATCCGGAAAGGAGTGCGGGTCAATCACGAGTTAGAAGAGTTATTTCGCCGTATTGTCTTTTCCATATGTGTACACAATAGCGATGACCACTTACGCAATCATGGCTTCCTTCTCACTCCTTCCGGATGGGTACTGTCCCCTGCCTACGACATCAACCCTAACCCTTACGCTACGGGGTTGAAGCTGAACATATCCGAGCACGATAACTCCCTCGATCTCGATCTGGCAAGACAGGTTTCTCCTTGGTTTCGAGTAAAGAAAGACCGCACGGAAGAGATTATTTGCCAAGTAAAGGAAGCTGTTGCTACATGGCGCGAGGTGGCTGCTCGTTATGGCCTCTCCCGAGACGAAGAGGAACGCATCGGAGTGTGTTTTGCTCCCGATGGGCTTACCTGATGTATTTTTGTGGGTTGATATGGCGAATACAAAGTCTCTTAACTTCCCACAAGGTGTACCACTTTGGCCCCGGCACTTTCCATTGTGCAATCTTTGTCAGCAGTCTTTTTACTTTCGGTTGCTTGGTACTATCTGAACTATGGTAGTCCGAGAGGGCTTTGGAAATTATTAACTTCGGAGATTTGGGGAAGATGGGGGGATGAGGATAATTTTGCACACGAGATTTTACGGAAATAGTTTTGTTTGACACCAAAACGAATAGAGATATGAGCGATTGGAGTAAAAGGGGGATAGGTTTTTTAGGGATAGCATTGGTGAGTGCGGGGGTAAGCGCCGGAGTGGCGCTCTGGGCCGGGATGCAGACGCCGGTGCATGGCGTGACGCAGGCTACCGGAGGAATATCCGGACAGCAGGCAGAGGCGACGGTCTTACGAACACCACAAGGAGGATGGCCGGATTTTACGACAGCGGCAGAGCGGTCGGTGCAGGGAGTGGTGCATGTGAAGTCGGTGGCACGTGGGCAGGGGATTGCGCGCGGACAAGGGATACCTTTGTCGCCTTTCGAGTTTTTCTTTGGTTTCGGAGGGGAGTTTTATAAGCCGCAGCCACGTGTGGGAGCAGGTTCAGGGGTAATTATCTCGGAAGAAGGATATGTGCTGACCAATAATCACGTGATAGAAGGGGCGGATGAGTTGGAAGTGACTCTGAACGACAATAGGCGGTTCACAGCTATGGTGGTAGGAGCGGATGCTGCGACGGATATCGCCCTGCTGAAAATAGATGCAAATGACCTGACGCCGATCCCGTTCGGAGACTCGGATGCCCTGCGCATAGGCGAATGGGTATTGGCTATCGGAAATCCGTTTAACCTGACCTCAACGGTGACGGCCGGTATCGTGAGCGCAAAAGGTCGCGGCGGTATCACACGAAAAGGAGGAAACGTGGAGTCGTTTATTCAGACGGATGCGGCCGTGAATCCGGGGAACAGTGGTGGGGCATTGGTGAATACACGTGGAGAGCTTGTAGGTATCAACACGGCGATTTATTCGGAAACGGGGAACTTCGCAGGCTACTCTTTCGCCGTTCCGGTATCGATTGCCGGAAAGGTAGCAGCCGACCTGCGGGAGTTTGGGACGGTACAACGCGGTTTTCTGGGGATTCAGATGATGGACGTGCAGTATGTGCCCAAGGAGGAACAGAACCGATTGAAAGTCACCGAAGGCGCTTATGTAGCGGGATTTGCGGAGCGGAGCGGCGCTCGCGAAGCAGGGATGCACGAGGGCGATGTTATCATAGGCGTGAACGGAGTGACGGTACGCTCGGCAAGCGAGTTACAGGAACAGATAGCGAAGTTCCGCCCCGAAGACACCATAGAGGTGAAAGTAGACAGATATGGGGATGTCAAAAAGTTCACGGTGACATTACGGAAGTAATCCTCTCTTTTT
>JAITAD010000048.1 GCA_031284275.1 Tannerellaceae bacterium | reverse complement strand
GCGCCAAGCCCCGGCGGCGTGATGGCGTGGACGTGGACGGCGGCCAAGCTGCTGCAACCGTAGAAAGCGAGAGTTTCGATGAAGTCCAGGGCGGAGGGGAGTTCCAGGGAACTCAGGCTGATGCAAGAGAAGAAAGCATTGTAACCGATGCGGGTGAGGCCGGCGGGGAACCTCACTGAGACCAGACCGGATTTATTGCTGAAAGCGCCGCCGTAGATTTTGGTGATGGGGTAGAGCGTGCCTGGTACAGGAGGCTGTCGGGGATGTAGAGTTCGGCTACCGACACGCCGGAGGCGAAGCCGGTGACGGCGGCGGTAGTATAGTCGGGGAGGAGGAGTGCGAAAGAGAAGTCGTATGTACCCGTTTCCGGGCCGGGGCCGGGACCGGTTTCCGGATCAAAATAAGCGCTCCAACCATAGGCGGCAGCGTAGCGGCCCTCTGACCCTTCGGGGCAAGTGAAGACGGCAAAAACGTCTTGGAAAACGCTGCCGCCAAGCGTCGGCGGCGTTTCAGGCAGCAGGGCGACGGTGTCCAGGTTGGTGCAGTTTGCAAAAGCGCTGCTGCCGATGGACGTCAGGGAGGCGGGGAGCGTCAGCGTACCCTCCAGGCCGCTGCACCTTTGGAAAGCGTAGACCTCGATTTTTGTCAAGCCGCCGGGCAAGGCCACCGAAGACAGGCTGCTGCATTGGGCGAAAACGCCCGGGTTGATGACGGTCAGGGAGGAAGGAAGGGTGACCGAGGCCAGGGCTGTGCAACCTTCAAAAGCATAGTTACCGATGTCATTCAGAGCGTCAGGGAAGACCACCGAGTCCAGGCTGCTGCAACCCCAAAAAGCGGAGATGCCGATGGACGTCAAGCCGGCGGGGAACGTCAGCTTACCCTCCAGACCGCTGCAATTTTGGAAAGCGGAACTGCCGATGGTTTTCAGGCCGGCGGGGAACTGCACCGAGGTCAGCTTGCTGCAACCCCAGAAAACCTGGTCGCCGATGGACGTCAGGCCGACGGGGAACTGCACCGAGGTCAGGTAGTCCTTGGCAGCGGCGAAAGCGTTGGCGCCGATGGCGGTGACGGTGTAGGACGCGTCGTTGTATGTGACGTCGTCGGGGATGGTGCAGTCGGCAGGTATCAGCTCATCCTCACCATTGTTGACGGAGGTGACGGTAGCGGTTTTCGTACCGTCACCGTTCGCGAAGAGCCGGTATTCTATCCCGTCTTGCAAGTAATTAATCTGCGCCCGCACCGGGCAAAGGCAGAGCAGGAAGAACAGGAAGGCAAGAGAACTTTACGTTACCGTTTTCATATGCGTGGTTGTTACCGTCGTCTGCGCCGTCTGCGCCGTCTGCGTTATCTCCGTCGTTTGCATCATTTGCATTGTCTGCGTTGTTTGCATCGTTTGCATTGTCTGCATTGTTTGCGCCGATATTGTCCGATGTCTTTTAACGCTTACAAAGATGAGGCATTTCGGGGGTTTCTTACGGGAATTGTGTAAGGAATTGTCGGGAGGTTCCCGTGGGGTGACAGCCCCCCCGTAAAGTGGCCGTCACTTCCCGCCATCTCCCCCTCGCATCGCAAGAAGTACCCGAGAACATGCCAATATCCCCCGACAACGCGGTCAATTCCTCATCATCATCTTTTCGAGGCGACCGACGTTCTTCATACATCGCTTGCACCCCCTGAGCGGAAATAAATAATGTTACTTTTGCAGCATGGAAAAACACAGTACAAAGGCTTTGGAACGCCTCGTAGCAGAGAAGTTGTTAAAGATAAAAGCGGTGAAATTGCAGCCGGCCAACCCTTTCACTTGGGCCTCGGGATGGCGATCGCCCATCTACTGCGATAACCGCAAGACGCTCTCCTATCCCGAGATACGCACCTTCATCAAGTTGGAACTCGCCAGAGTCATCAACGAAGATTATCCCGCCGCCGACGCCATTGCCGGCGTCGCTACCGGCGCCATCGCACAGGGAGCGCTGGTTGCCGACCTGCTGAACCTACCCTTCGTCTATATCCGATCCACGCCGAAAGACCATGGACTGGAAAACCTCATTGAAGGAGAACTGAAAGCCGGTTCACGCGTAGTCGTCCTCGAAGACCTGGTCTCTACCGGACTGAGCTGTCTCAAAGCTGTTGAAGCCGTGCGCAACTTCGGATGCGACGTCATCGGCATGGTCGCCATCTTCACACACGGCTTTCCCGTAGCCGCCGAGAAGTTCAGGGCCGCTAAGGTACCACTGACCACGCTCAGCAACTACGATGCCGTCATCGAAGAAGCCCTGCGCACCGATTATATCGGCCCCGCCGACGTCGAAACCTTGCAGGAGTGGCGCAAAGACCCCTCCAATTGGCAACCCAAAGCCTGAGCCGTACATGAACGAGTTCGTCAGCGAAGTCAGGGCGATTCCGCACAGCAGAGAGCGCGTCTTCGCACTGCTTTCGGATATGTCCAATCTGGCCCGCATCAAGGATGCCCTCGACAACAACGCCAAGCTGAAAATCGATGGACTCACCTGCGATGCCGACTCCTGCAACCTCACCGTAGAACCTGTCGGACGCATCGGACTCCGCATCGTGGAACGTACCGCAGGCCACACCGTCAAGTTCGAAGCCATCAACGCCCCCGTACCCTTGAACTTATGGATACAACTCAAAGAAGCCGACCACGACGATACCCGACTGCGGCTGACGCTACGAACGGAATTGAACCCTTTTCTCCTCTCCATGCTCGCCAAACGCTTGCAGGAAGGCTTGGACATGATAGCCGGCAGGCTCGCCGACTTGCCCTATGCCGATTTTCCGGCGCCCGACCTTACCAACACTGAAAAACTGCACGAACACAATGCCTGACATCTCGCAACGCGGAATCGGTATGCCGGCTTCACCCATCCGAAAACTCGTCCCACTCGCCAATCGCGCCAAGGCAAGAGGCATCAAGGTCTATCACCTCAACATCGGACAGCCGGACATTCCCACCCCGGCGGTAGCTATGGAAGCCCTGCGCCATATTGATCGGAGGATATTGGAATATTCCCCCAGCGAAGGAATCCGTACTTTGCGCGAGAAGTTCGTCAGCTACTATGCCAAGTTCGACATCCACGTCGATGTCGAAGACATCATCATCACCACCGGAGGTTCGGAAGCCGTCTCTTTCTCCTTCATGGCCTGCCTCGATCCGGGCGACGAGATCATCGTCCCTGAACCCGCCTATGCCAACTACATGGCTTTCGCCATTTCGAGCGGAGCAGTGATACGGACCTTGGCCTCTTCCATTGAGTCCGGATTCGCACTGCCCGACATCGAACGGTTCGAAGCACTCATCACACCCCGCACGAAAGCCCTGCTCATTTGCAATCCGAACAACCCCACCGGATACCTCTACACCCCCGAGGAAATGGGAAAAATACGCGACTTGGTAAAAAAATACGACCTCTTCCTTTTCTCCGACGAAGTCTATCGCGAGTTCTGTTACACCGGTGCGCCCTACATCTCAGCCTTGCACCTCAAAGGCATAGAAAACAACGTCGTCCTCGTCGATTCCGTCTCCAAACGATACAGCGAGTGCGGAATACGCATCGGAGCCATCATTACCAAAAACGCTCAGGTCAGAGAGAACGTCATGAAATGGTGTCAGGCAAGGCTCAGTC
The DNA here is from genome assembly GCA_031284275.1 of Tannerellaceae bacterium. The sequence goes on along the minus strand of JAITAD010000048.1, from coordinate 3,759 downwards.
CGCCACTCATCGGACAGATCATCGCCGAAGCCTCCCTCGATACCCCGGAAGACTACATGCGCAACGTCTACGATGAATACCTCGAACGACGTAATTTCCTCGTCGAAGGACTCAACCGTATCCCCGGATGTTACTCCCCACTCCCCATGGGCGCTTTTTACACCGTGGTACGCCTGCCCGTAGACGATGCCGAACACTTCTGCGCATGGTGTCTCGAAAGTTTCGACCATGAGCGACAAACCGTCATGATGGCCCCCGCCTCAGGATTCTACACCACTCCCGGAGCGGGACGTAACGAAGTACGTATGGCTTACGTCCTTGATCGCCAAGAGTTGGGGCAGGCGCTCACCGTCCTTACCAAAGCCTTGGAAGCCTATCCGGGACGACGCCTATGAAACCCCCTCCTCTTTCGCCCGATTTTATCTTCGAGAGCAGTTGGGAAGTTTGTAACAAGGTAGGAGGCATCTACACCGTCCTTTCGACCAAGGCACGCACCTTGCAGGAACATTTCGGCGACGGACTGGTTTTCATCGGCCCCGATATCCGGCAAACGGGAGGAGATTTCCTGACCGATGACCATAACGTCCTGACCCCATTGCAGCCCGAGATGCCCCTCCCCGTACGCATCGGGCGATGGAACGTACCCGGACAGCCACTTGTGATACTCGTCGATTTCCGCCCGCTGTATAGCCGACGAGACGATATCTATTATGAAATGTGGAACCACTATCGCCTCGACTCCCTCCGAGCCTGCGGCGATTATCACGACTCCTGCCTCTTTGCCGTAGCGGCAGCGCAAGTGACGGCCGCCGTCATCCGTTGCCGACGAATAGACCCCGTACGCGCCGTAGCCCATTTCAACGAATGGACGCTCGGCATGGGCTTGCTCTATCTGCGCCGACACGCCCGCGAGATAGCCACCGTCTTCACCACCCACGCCACCACCGTCGGACGTTCCATCGCCGGCAACGGCAAACCCCTCTACGACTGCCTCGACAGATACGATGGCGACCAAATGGCCGCCGAGCTGAACGTCACCGCCAAACATGCCGTAGAGAAGCTGGCTGCGCACCATGCCGACTGTTTCACCGCCGTGAGCGACATCACCGCACAGGAGTGCGCCCGACTGCTCGGCAAGGCGCCCGACGTCGTCACACCCAACGGCTTCGAACCCGCCTTCGTGCCGCCTCCGACCGAATACAGGGCGCGCCGTGAGGCCGCGCGCCGCCAATTGCGCCGTATCGCCGAGACGATCTACGGATGTCGGCTGCCGAAAGACCTCTTCATCATCTCCACCGCAGGGCGTTACGAATACCGCAACAAGGGACTCGACCTCTTCGTGCAGACCATGAAGACCCTCGCCCAACGCATCCGGCGGCCCGCCATCGCCTTCATCGCCGTACCGGCATGGACACGCGCAGCGCGCGATGACCTCCGCTATGCCCTCGAACATCGCTTGACCCCCGACAAACCCTTGCAGATGCCCTTCCTTACCCATTGGCTGCATGAACAGGAGCACGACCCCCTGATCGGATATATCCGCCAATGCGGCCTCGACGACACGGCGGACAACGCACTCAAAATCATCTTCCTACCGGCCTACCTGACCGGAGAAGACGGCATTTTCAACCGCTCCTACTACGACTTTCTCATGGCTTCGGACATCACCCTCTATCCCTCCTGTTACGAACCATGGGGATATACCCCTTTGGAAAGTATCGCCTTCGGCATACCGGCCGTCACGACCAACCTCTCCGGTTTCGGACGATGGGCAGCGCAACGGACCGATACCTCCTCCATTGACAGCGGCGTGGCCGTCGTCCCGCGTACCGATGCCAACTATTTCCAAGCTGCCGATACCATCGCCCGACACATCCTCGACCTCGCCGAACGAACGCCGCCTCAATTGGCCGCCATCCGACGGCGTTGCCGCACTCTGGCAGATGACGCCGCATGGCCGAAGTTCATCGCCCACTACCACGAAGCCTATCGACAGGCCGTCGCACGACGACCTTAGAAAGGAGGATCGTTATCGAGCGGGGGACGGCCTCCACCCACCCCCGCCGATTCAATCGTGCGAACGGGAGGAGTATCGTCGTCTATATCGGTGAACTTCGTGAACTCGCTCTTGAAACGCAGGCGGACATCGCCCGTAGGCCCGTTACGGTACTTCGCCACCAGTATCTCCGCCACCCCCCGGAGGGAGTTCCCGTGATCATCCTCATATATCTTATAATATTCCGGACGGTGGATGAAACAGACCATGTCCGCATCCTGCTCGATAGCGCCCGACTCGCGCAAGTCGGACAGTTGGGGACGTTTGCCCTCCAGACCCTGACGCATCTCCACGCCGCGATTCAACTGCGAGAGAGCGATGATAGGAATATTCAACTCCTTAGCCAACCCTTTGAGGCTCCGAGATATCATACTCACCTCCTGCTCACGACTGCCGAAAGACATCCCACTCGTCATCAACTGCAAATAGTCGATGATGATACACTGTATCTTCTGCTCCCGCACCAGACGGCGAGCCTTCGTTCGTAACTCGAATATCGAGAGGCCCGGCGTCTCGTCTACGTAGAGAGGAACATCGTACAGTTCGCTGATTTTGTGGTTCAACTGTACCAGCTCATAATTCTCCAGGCGGCCGGACTTGATCTTCTCCCCCGGTATCTCGCACATATCCGAAATGATACGATTGACTATCTGGACATTACTCATTTCGAGTGTAAATATCGCCGTCGGCGTACGGAACGTGACCGCCATATTTTTCGCCATTGACAGCACGAACGCCGTCTTCCCCATTGCCGGACGCGCCGCCACGATCACCAAATCCGAGTTCTGCCACCCCGAAGTGATCCTGTCCAGATCGCGGAAGCCCGATGCCAACCCGCTGAGACCCTCCTTTCGATTGTACGCCTTTTCCAGCACGTCCATCGCCAGCTTGATGACCGTATTGATATGCAGCACATCCTTTTTGAGGTTCTGCTGCGATATCTCGAAGAGGCGACCTTCGGTCTCCTGCATGAGGTCATCCACGTCTATCGTCTCGTCAAAGGCGTTACGTTGAACTGTAGCGCCGAAGCTGATAAGCTCGCGCGCAAGATATTTCTGAGCGATGATACGCGCATGGTACTCCAGATGGGAGCTGCTCGCCACCTTACCCGTCAATTGGGCGATGTACACAGGGCCGCCGATGGACTCCAACTCCCCGCGACGTTTCAGCTGCTCCGTGACCGTCAGCATGTCGATAGGCTCCATCTTGACCGCCAAGTCTACGATAGCCGAATATATCAACTCGTGACGTTTCTCGTAGAAGCAAGTCGGCTTGAGGATATCGCTCACTACCGACCACGCATCCTTCTCCAACATCAGCGCACCAAGGACAGCCTCCTCCATATCCGGCGCCTGCGGTTGTATACGACCGATGTCGGGAACGGCTACGGTACGCACCACCTCTTTCGTCCCCTGTTTCTTCCCTGCCCCCCCTGCCATTGCCGTTCCTGCCATTGCCGCCCCTGCCATTATTTTATGTAAGTAAGATTATCCGCCTTCCGTCCACGCTCGTCACGCAACACCCCTTATAGAGGAAGTACTGCTTGCCGTCGACGAGGCGTTGCAGTTCGGGCAGGCGGGCGGCGGGGGAGAGGATGTAGTGGTCGACGGGGTTACAGGGGCCGGCGATGTTGAATAGGCGTGTCATGGCTGTCGGGATGTTTAGGAACGGGTTTTGTGTGTCTGTTTTGAGGGCAAAGGTAA